>SKYG01000033.1 GCA_007128045.1 Bacteroidales bacterium
CATACAATCGCGTACGACTGACACCCAGCCTTTTGGCAAACTCCGAGGGCGTACCCGTCGCACGCCGCTGTAACAGTCGGTTCATCCGGTTTATTCTTTCTATGTAACATAAAAACTTCATAATGAATTATATATAATAATATTTTGGACAGGCCAAGTCCTGTCCCTACAGATATACTCGCTCAGTACGTTCAGGCCGGTCAAGCCCGGCCAATACGAGAGGGCACTGATGTGTTCACATCAAACAAATCAACAAATAAACAAATCAACAAATCAACATTTTTCTACAAACATGTCCCTGAACCTGCCTTCTTGTATTCTCAGCTCATTAATGTTTCCCTGTTGTACCACCTTCCCTTCATCAAGCACAACTACGTGGTCTGCATGCTGTATAGTCGACAGTCGGTGTGCAATAATGATGATGGTTTTTCCAGAGTTGCGGAGCCTGTCCAGGGTGTCGTGCACAAACTTTTCAGCCGTCTTGTCAAGCGATGAGGTGGCTTCATCCAGGATCAGCACCTCGGGATTCCTATACAAGGCCCGTGCGATGGCGATACGTTGTTTTTGTCCGCCGGATAGCGATGCCCCATTTTCTCCCAGGTGGGTATGAAAGCCATGCGGCAGTTGTTCAATAAACTGTGAGATGCCAAGCAGGTTGCACGTTTTGAGCAACCTTTCCATATCGGGATGCAATTCTCCCACCGCGATATTTTCGATCACATTGCCTGAGAACAGGTCTGTTTTCTGTGGTACAACAGATATATGTCTTCTTACAGATGCATTGGAAAAGGTGTTGATGTTGAATGCACCTATCATGATCCTTCCTTTCTGTATGGGATAGATATTTTGTAACAGCGAGGCCAGCGTGCTCTTACCGGAGCCACTTTCACCTACTATGGCGGTGATCTTTCTCACGGGTATGTCAAGGTTTAGCGACTCAAACACCTGCACCCTGGTGCCGTAGCGGAAGTCAACATCTTTTATGCTGATGGATGTGATATGGCTTGGCTTAAGCTCCATGTTTCCATCGTCACAATCTGGCTGCAGGTCAAATATCTCGAAAAGCCTGTCAGAGGCGATCATGGCATCCTGTAATGAGCGGTTAAAGCCGATGATCCCGGATACCGGTCCGGTAAAATATCCCAGGATGGCATAAAAAGACAATAGCTCTCCCGGGCTGATCTGGTTGCTGAGGGCATATCCTGTGCCTATCCACAGTAAAATAATAGTAAACCCCTGGGTGAGAAAGCTCGTTGCGTTGGAAGAGAATATGCCATTCATTCCCGATGTATATACTTCGCTGAGAAGCCCTGTAAACCGTATCTCTGTCTTCAGGTTTGAGAACCATTCAAGACCGAACCGTTTAATGGTAGATGCTGCGGTCAGGGATTCCACCAGCTGGGATTCCAGGTCGGCAGCCCGTTCCATGACCCTGCGCTGCACCTTCTTGTTCAGCCTGTTGGAGATGGTATATACCAGGGCATATAGTGGGATGACGGTGAGCATGACCAGGGCCAGTTTCCAGTAATAGGTAAACATCAAGGCGAAGGAAACTATCAGGATGAGGCTGTTAACCACCAGGCTTATGGCGATGTCGTTGATAAACAGCCTGACTTTTACCGCATCATTTACCCGCGAAATGATTTCACCCACCCGCATGGTATCAAAAAATGACTGGGGAAGTCGCAGGATATGTTTATAATACCCCAAAATCAGGGTGGCATCTATTTTCTGCCCCGTCTTCAGTACAAAATGCATCTGAAAGGTATTGAGCAGCAATCTGAAAATCACGACCATGAACATCGCGATGCCCAGGAGATTCAGCAGGTTCACATTCCCTGTGGGAAGCACATTGTCTACAATCCTGCCAACGTAGATCGCTGAGGCCAATCCCAGCACCGCAAACAACACTGCACCGGTCATTGCCTGGATGATGACCAGCTTATGCGGAGAGATCAACCCAAGAATGCGTTTGCTGTTGGATAATGGCTGGTTGAAGTGTTGCATGGTGTCGCCCGGCATGATCAGGATCAACACGCCTGTCCATTCGCTTAGGAAAGCGTCTTGATGTCGTTTGTGCATATGGCCATCTGCCGGATCCATGATGCTGATGTGTTTTCCTGTGACAGCCGCGATGACCACAAAGTGATGCAGGCCATTCTTCTTAGCAACATGTGCGATGGCGGGCAGCGGTATTTTTGACAGACACTCCCTGCCCCCTTTTACCCCTTTGGCGGTAAACCCCATCTTTTGGGCAGCTTCGACCATGCCCAGCACATTGGTGCCCTTCTTGTCGGTACAGGCCATCTGCCGGATCCTGGCAACAGGCAGTCTGATGCCGTGGTGCATGGCGATGGAGGCCAGGCACGCCGCCCCGCAGTCTGTGATATCTCTCTGTTTTACTTTTCCCGGCATCCTTTACGCTGTTTTCCGGTATTCATAACAATCAACCATCCTGAACCTCATTTTCTGTGGTGATTTGCTGGGTTGAACAAATGATCCAATCTGTTTACCAGCAGGTGAAGCAGGCTTTTTCGTGTTTTCACCATGCGGCAGGTTACCGTCATCCCTTTTCGCAGATAGGCTACCGATCCACTGGTATGCACCAGGAAGTCGTCCGACAAGCGGCACCTGATCCGGTAATACGGGCGATGGCTGACAGGGTCTGCGATGATGTCGTCAGATATCTCCAGGATGGATGCATCCAGCAAGCCCCAGAGGTGGTGGTTGTAGGCATCCACGGCGACCCTGACTGTCTGCCCGCGGAACAGGTACCCTATATCGGCAGGCGAAACGGATGCTGTAATAAATAATTCCCCTTCCGGGGATAGCTCTGCAATGGGCTGGTTGGAAAATAGTTGAGATCCCACCTGCACGTCTGAGCTAAGCGTGATCGTTCCATTAACGGGAGCGACAAGGTAGCATCTGGATATTTCCTCTTTCAGCTGTTGAATGTCTGCCGCCAGCCTGGCCTGCTCAAGCGTTCTGCGGCTTGCATCGTGCTGCCAGCTTCTTAACTGTTGTAACAACCAGGCTTCTGTTAGTGCTTTTTCCTGTTCCAGCGCGTGCCTGGCCATTTCATAGTCTGTTTCTGGCAGCACATCGTTAAGAAATAAATGCTCCGCCCGTTCGTGATCGTTGGAGACTTTTTTCAGTGTTGTCTGATGATGTTGGTATTGACGGGCAAAGTATATATGCTCTGAGATATAAACAGGCAGTTGAAGGTTTATTTGTTGTTCTTCCTGATGGTCATAGCAGGATGCAATTAACGAGTTCAGGTCTCTGATGGCCAGTTTGTTTTCATTTTTCTGATGGCTAAGCATCTTCAGTCGGGCACATTTTGCCCGGGTATCCAGCATCAGCAAAGTGTCGCCTGCTTGTACCTGTTCATAGGCTTTTATGCGGGACTGTATCACCATCCCCGTTGATGGAGCATAGAGGGATTGTGGTTCGATGCCTGCATGCACCATCCCAGGAGAAGAAATGATGATGTCGACATAGATGAAGGGGAGGGCTCCCAATGAGATCAGCATGATAACCAGAATAATCATGTAGATGACCCTGCTTCTGTTCGAAATACGGTGAACGTGGTATTCGATGGATGAAGGGATGATCTCTTCCGGCAAACATGATTCCTGCTTATGGCCCATAAGACACAATGTTGATATGTATTATAGCGATGATAATACTGCAATTATACTAAAATACCTGTAATTCGTTGTATGATATGGTGAGAAATCCGGCGAACGGTATTGGCGACACTCCGGATCGTTTCGATTAAAAGGCTCATATTGGAGAAGACGGACAGGTCGAGCCCTGATGTTACGTAATACACGCCAGGTTGTCAAGACGGACAGGTTGAGCCCTGATGTTACGTAATACATGTCAGGTTGTCAAGATGGACAGGTTGAGCCCTGATGTTACGTAATACATGTCAGGTTGTCAAGATGGACAGGTCGAGCCCTGATGTTACGTAATACACGTCAGGTTGTCAAGATGGACAGGTCGAGCCCTGTCCCTACGGGTACAGCCAATATGATTGAAGGCCGGTCAAGCCCGGCCTATACTGGCTTGGCCTGCGGATGTTGACTGGAATAAGTACATGTTTTTAAGGCAGCCACATTGGGAGAAATACCGTGAAAGTGCGTATTCATATTATTTCGGTGAAATTATCGGAAATAGAAGAAAAGAACTGAAGATGAGCCAGAAAAAAATCTTATTTGATTTGTTTTGCTCTGACAATCTGGGTTGCAGTCAGTAATAAAATTGCTGCCGGTACAATATACCGGATGGTAATTCTAAACAGGGCTAATAAATCATTACCGCCATGGCTTTGTTTTACAATTAAAATAGGTATCAAAATGATTAAAACCAATAGTAAAATAATCCATTCAATAATATAACGTTTTTTCATTTTTGGTCGGCAATTTAGCAATGCTACCTTGAAAATATCCAAGGGGGAATTATTTGCAGACTTAAAAGATGGAATTATAAACCATTATCAGAATTGACATGATGACATAAACCAATAATATTTAGCTACTAGGCGAAGTCTTATGTTTTCACCGATCAGGTCCTCTGTTTTCATTTTTATAGTGACTAAATAAAATAAAAAGCAGACTTGCAAAAGTGGCAGTGATTAGTAAACGAGATATATCTTTAACACCTGCAATGAGATACATGAACAAGACAATTATTGCCATATATACAATTCCACCAAGAATAATCCGGATCTTCATCTGTTTGTTTTTATGTTTAATCACAATTACCAAAATGACAAATAATTTGTACGGTTGCACATACGACAGAAGCACCAACGGCACCACCGACTATCCCTGCAGCAATTCCACCTCCGGTTATTGCTGTTGCTGCTGCTCCTCCAACAGCTCCTGCAACATCATAAGCAGCAACTTGTCGCCAACTAAACCATCTCTTTTGGCTATTACCCAGTAGTTCATTCCAGAGTTCTAGATTTGAATTCCAATATGTTAGTGAGTTTATGCCAATATCAATGGCTGCTAAAACAATGAATGAGTCTTCTATAGTCAATTCAAGTGATGCATGTTCTTTAATATCCAGAAAAATTTCTAGTAGTGTTTCCAAATCATAATCGCTATTGATAGCATCATTTAATACCTCTAGGTATTTGGCTTGGGATTCACTCAGGTCTTGTTCTTCAACCAGGGATAAAATATCAAAGTAATCTGCGCTTTTCTCTACAAAAGGTTTTCTTTTGATTTTGTTAAAAAAACGATCAGAGAATTCCATACATCTATCTCTATTGGAGCTAATAAAATGCACATCACTGTCTAAAAAGAATTCTTTCGTTTGAAGCTGACTAAAGGATATAATCTCATTGTTGGACATTTTGCAAAGCACACCACTATCTTTTGCCTGCTGAAAAGCTTTATATACATACTCTAGAGCTCGGTTGTGTTCGACTCCTGCAATTTCTATTAATTCTTCCAACTTATTAAGATACAGATAATCGTCATTTCCTTTGTTAATTTGCTCGCTTTCGTTACACGAATTATGTAATAATAAAAAAACCATCAAAAAAAATCCAGCTGTTTTTCTCATTTTAGTTAAATTTGCTTGTTAAACATTTTGTTTAATAGCCTCATCCCTAAGAAGATTTTCCGGTCAACAGAGGGATGGGGTTTTTTTATGCATTTTGCTTATAGAGAGACGCATTGAATAATCTGGATTTAAACAATTCCACTTTACAACTCCCTTATAATTTGATTACCTGGTATTCAAATTATAGAATATATCTTTTCAAAGATATGATTAGGGTAAAAAATATCCAAATCAATAGAATAAAAATCCGGCGAACGGTATTTTTGCAGTTATTATATGTCCGGGATTTCTTCACGCCATTGTTTAGCGGTTTTGCCAAGCAGTGCTACGTTGAGCACATCGCTTTCAATGGCATAAAATTTGGGGGCCTGATGTTGAGTTATATCCGGGGGTATCAGGTGTTCTTTGATGGCGTCGGTAAGGAACTTAAAACAAAACTTGGTAAACCAGCCTGGGTTTTAAAGTGGTCAAATTCGACCACTTTAAAGTCGGGGTTATTAATCTGATTAATTTGAATTCTCCACAATCCCAATCTCCTCCTCCGTCAACCCAAACAACCCGTAAACCAACCGGTCAATTTCCTGCTCCAGCGCGATAGTGTCGACAGCGGGGTCAGTTTTCTTAAGTTCTAGAATCTGATCTACAGTTTTTTCGATTATGGCTTTATTTGCAGAATCAATCGAAGGGAAGGGAATGTTTTTTATGTAACGAGATTCAAAGCTATACCATCCGCCTCTCATTTGTGTTGAGGTTTTTTTGATAAACCAAAAGGCTAATTTGCTATTTAGAACCCCGAGTAAATATTTAAAGTCCTGCTCGTTTTTTGGAATTATCCCATAACCTCCTGCGGC
>SKYG01000089.1 GCA_007128045.1 Bacteroidales bacterium
CACCTCAACCAGCACAATCTCTTCATCGTAAGTCTGAAATATCTTTTTTATCGCTATTATAATAAAGAAGTTAGAGAAGAGCAATGGATGCAAGTACAATGCGCCCAGGGAGCTACTCATCAACATGACATATATAAGGCTTGTCAGGAAAGAGTATTTGTCGAGTATGCCCTGGCTGGTAACAATCTGATTGAGCAAGATAGCCTGCATATAAAGAAAAACAAATGCTCCTACCCAGCTAACCAGCGGATTCCACTCGAAAGCCGGCTGCAGGTAAAGATAAAAGGGGCCCGCGTTTGTCGGTGAACTAAAATAAAATACCGGTTCCGGGCTGAACCATGTTTCCGACCACAGTACTGCCCCGATGAGAAATAGCAATAAGGGGGTTAGTGCTTGTAGCTTTCTGAAATACCTGATCAGCATAAAACCGGCATTTTGAGTTTATTGTAAGATATCCTTACCGATATCCCGGCGGTAATACTTTCCTTTAAAGTTTATCAGGTGAGCATTCTTATAGGATACTTCCAAAGCCTCAGAGGCATTATCGGCCAGCGTGGTAACGGCAAGTACACGACCACCGCTGGTAACCAGTGCATCTTGTTCTGTACTGACTCCGGCGTAAAAAACAAGGCTTCCTTTCACCTGATCTATTTTGGTGATGGGATATCCTTTCTCATAGTTTCCTGGATATCCTCCGGAAACCAATACAATGGTTGCAGCGTTCTTGTTAGTGATTGTTAGGTTTTGCCGATCCAGTGTACCTTTAGCTGCGGCCTCAAAAAGCTCTATCAGGTCTGATTGTATCCGTGGGAGTATGGCCTGTGTTTCGGGGTCACCCAGTCTTACATTGTATTCTATTACATATGGCTCACCACCAACCTCTATCAGTCCGAAAAATATAAAGCCGCAAAAAGGGATTCCCTCCTTTGCCAATCCACCGATGGTAGGCTTAATGATCCTGTTCTCCACCTTTTTCATGAAGGCCTCATTGGCAAATGGTACCGGTGAGAAGGCGCCCATGCCTCCTGTATTTGGGCCGGTATCTTCCTCACCAATTCGCTTATAGTCTTTTGCTGATGGCAATATCTTGTATGATGTGCCATCAGTTACCACGAACACAGACAGTTCCGTTCCTTTCAGGAATTCTTCGACCACTACTGTGGCGGAAGCTTCCCCGAACATCTGGCTTTCAAGCATCTCTTCCAGGGTGCTAATGGCCTCATCAAGTGACTCGCAAATGATCACACCCTTTCCTGCTGCCAGACCATCAGCTTTTAACACATAGGGAGCTGGCAGGCTTTGTAAGTATGCCTTTCCTTGCTCGAGGGTGTTTATTGAAAAAGAACGATAGGAAGCTGTAGGGATACTATGGCGTTGCATAAAGGCTTTGGCAAACGCTTTACTTCCCTCCAGCCGGGCACCTGCAGCCCGGGGGCCGACAAACAGTATGCCATTCAAATCCGGTTCGCGATGAAAATGATCAGCAATACCATGTACCAGCGCCTCCTCAGGACCCACCACCACCATGTGTATATCGTGTTGTTTTGCAAATTCACCAACGGTGTGATGGTCATTGATGTGAAGCTTTACATTTTGACCATGAAGAGCGGTACCTGCATTGCCTGGTGCAATATACAGTTTATCACAACGAGGGCTCTGAGATATCTTCCAGGCCAGCGCATGTTCCCGGCCTCCATTTCCCAATAACAAAATATTCATATGTTTATTATTTTTCTTTTGACTTTCGACTTTCGACCTTCGACTTCTGTAATCAGCTGATCAGTCCGTCGCGTTTAAGTAATGCATCCACAGAAGGTTCTTTGCCCCGAAATCTTTTATATAGGGTCAGAGGGTGTTCCGAGCCTCCTTTAGACAGGATGTGTTCTCGCAGCGACATGGCTGTTTGCTTGTCAAAGATACCATTATCTTTAAAAACCTGAAAGGCATCGGCATCGAGCACCTCTGACCATTTATAGCTATAGTATCCTGCTGCGTAGCCACCGGCGAATATATGTGCAAATGTGGGGCTCACCATCACGTGATCTACACGTGGCAGCAGGCTCGCAGGCTGCATGGCAATAATCTCAAAGTCAAGCGGGTCTGTGGTTACAGCCTCTGTGATCGTGTGCCAGGCCATATCATTCAGGCCAAAACCGAGCTGCCGGAGGATTCCGTATCCGGCATTGAAGTTCCTGGTTTCAATGATCTTAAGTACCATGTCATCCGGAATTCCTTCTCCTGTCTTATAATGTCTGGCAAACACATCCAGGAAGTCGCGCTCAACGGCCCAATTTTCCATCAACATGGAAGGCAGTTCAACGAAGTCACGGTAGACGCTTGTTCCCGACAGGTTTGGATAGGTCACATCAGACAACATCCCGTGCAGCGCATGTCCGAATTCATGCAAGAACGTTGACATCTCATTAAATGTAAGCAAAGAGGGTGCGTTATCTGTGGGTTTACTGAAGTTGCATACCAGGGAGATATGTGGTCTGATGTCATCACCTTGCTTGCGATGTTGGTTTAAGAAGCTCGTCATCCAGGCACCCGGGCTTTTCCCTTCACGGGGGAAGAAATCGAGATAAAGCACAGACAGGAACCTGCCGTTTTCTTCATATACTTCATAAACAGTCACATCAGGATGATAAACATGGATATCATTGTTTCTGACGAAACTCAACCCCCAAAGCTTGTTTGAAAGGTCAAAGACCCCCTGTTTTACAGCGTCCAGTTCGAAATAAGGCCTTAGCTCTTCCTGGTCAAATTTATACCGTTTCTGCCTGAGCTTCTCAGAGTAATAGCTCCAGTCCCAGTGCATCAGTTCGAAGTCTGCACCCATATCCCATGCCAACTTTTGCACCTCTTTAAGCTCTTTTTCTGCCGTTGGTCTGGCAGCCAACAGCAGTTTATTCAGCAACTCATACACCTTATCAGCGTTCTCGGCCATCCGTTCTTCAAGAACAAAATCAGCATGTGTCTGGTATCCCAATAGCCTGGCACGTTCGAGCCTGAGGTTCGCAATACGGGTAAGCACCTCTCTGTTATCATAGTCATTGTTTTTAGAAGCCCTGGTAGAGTAGGCCATATAGAACTCTTTCCGAAGTTCCCGGTTGTCGGCATACTGTAAGAAAGGCATGAAGCTGGGGGCATGCAGCGTAAAGGCCCATCCTTCCAGGTTTCTGGCAGCTGCAAGCTGGGATGCGGCATCCCTGGCAGTATCGGGAAGACCAGAAAGATCATCTTCATCAGTAAGATGCAACAGGTAAGCATTGGTCTCTGCAAGCACATTATCCTGAAAACGAAGTGAAAGTTCGGAAAGCTCACGGGATATCTCCCTAAGCCGGGCCTGACCGCTTTTGTTAAGGTTGGCACCGTTGCGAGAGAAACGCTTGTAGGTTTTTTCCAGCAAGGTATATTGCTCAGGATTCAGACTGAGTGCCTCTTTTTGTTTATATACGGCCTTTATCCGGGCAAAAAGGCCCTCATTGAACAAGATATCATTATTGAAATCCGATACCAAAGGTGCCAGCTCACGCGCTATTTCCTGCATCTGAGAATCGGTTTCAGCACTGTTAAGGTTGTAAAATATATTACTCACCCGGTTAAATACATCAGCACTGTATGAAAGTGCTTCTATGGTATTAGTAAACCCTGGTGCTTCCGTGTTATTAACAATCTCTTCCACTTCGTCGAGGCCTTGCTTGATGGTCTCTTCAAATGCGGGTATATAATGCCCGTGATTTATCGCGTGGAAGGGTGTTGTGTTAAAAGGCGTATTAAATGTCCCTAATAATGGATTCTGATCTTTAATACATGCTGTCATTATCGATACTATCTTTGGTAAAAAAACTATTATCATCCTGTTATTCAAGATATTGAATACAGACAATCACTTTATTTTATGACTGTGCAAGTTTAATCATTTTAATTGATTTACCAGCCTACGAACTATTTTGTTAATTTTGCTTTTTATCAGGTATATTTTATGCTGGCCTGCATTATTTATTAAAAGCATGAATAATACAGGCTGGTAAACATCCTCATCGCTAAAGAACGAATCATCATGGAAGAGAAAATGACAACCCAAATCTACTCAGAAATAGGTGAGTTGGAAGGTGTCATTATACATTCACCCGGTCAGGAAGTAGAGAACATGACCCCGGAGAATGCAGAGCGGGCACTATACAGTGACATTCTCAACCTGGGGGTGGCCGTAAAAGAATACAATCAGCTCAAAGGTATCCTGAAACTTTATGCACATACATTTGAGGTAAAAGACCTTTTAGAAACGATCCTGGTCAATGAGAAAGTTAAAGAGGGTCTGATCGGGAAGATATGCCGTAATGAAACATCAGGGTGTATCCGCAACGCTCTGTTGTCGATGGATGTAAAGGCCCTTTCCCGTTCTTTGATAGAGGGTGTGGCATTAGACAATAAAACCCTGACAAATTTTCTCAGCAAGGATCGCTTTTCATTAAAGCCTTTGCATAACTTTTTCTTTACCCGGGATGCTGCGTTCACAGTTTACGACAGTGTGTTTGTAGGGTCAATGGCTTCTGCCGTCAGGTTTCGTGAATCATTGATCATGGAAGCCATTTTCGATTCTCACCCTTCGTTCGACACCAAAACCGTCAATCCAAAACGGGACAAGCAAGACTCTACCTCTATTGCCATCGAAGGTGGTGATGTACTTATTGCCAGAGATGACATCATTATTTGTGGTATTGGCTCCCGTACCACATCACAGGGAGTCGACTACCTCCTGAACCATCTGAAGGGCAGGAATAAGAAACAGCACATCCTGGTACAGGAGCTGCCCCTTTCTCCCGAATCATTCATTCATCTCGACATGGTCTTTACACTGCTCGACAGAGGTGTATGTATGATCTATGAACCAGTTATCATGAAGATGAACAAATACCAAACGGTTCATATCTACATTGAAGGCAACACCGTGAAGTTCATCAGGGAGGTGGAGAATCTTCCGGAAGGCTTGCACAAACTGGGTATGGATATGGACAGGGTTTACTGTGGCGGAGCCGATGACCAATGGCTACAAGAGCGGGAACAATGGCACAGCGGAGCCAACTTCTTTGCACTTGGTCCTGGACAGATCATCGGATATGCCAGAAATGTAAATACCCTGGCGGCACTGAACAAGAATGGATTTGATATCATTAAGGCATCTGACATTTTAAAAGGAAGGGTAAACAAGCCAACGCAGGGGAAGTTCGTGATTACCCTCGAAGGATCGGAGTTACCCAGAGGCGGGGGTGGCGCCAGATGTATGACCATGCCCGTAAGCAGAAAACCAGTCAAATGGTAACGTATAAACGAAAAATATTTCTCGCGTTCCTTTTCGACTTTTCGACATTCAGACATTCAGACTTTCAGACCTTCAGACCTTCAGACTTTCAGACTTTCAGACAAATTTTAAACCATGAAACAAAACCTTTTCCTGGTCTTCACCATGCTGACCATTATACTTACAGGATGCAGGGAACGTCCTGTTCCCAACATCAATATTGAGCAGAAGGGCCATGCCGTTGCTTCAAAAATTATGGCTCCGGGTATGGGAACCATTGGGTTGATTGAGAACGGAAACATGACTGTATATTATATTGACGAGAACAGTGAATGGTGGCCTGACAGTTTATCCCGGTTTGATATTCCTCCGGGAAATGAGGGTTTGCTTGCCTTGGGGGCTGGAACAATAGGGGTAGTCATGAAGTCAAAGGTTCATGTTTATCGTCTCGACAATTACAACAATTGGGTAACCGACCCCAGGTACGACTTTTCTGTTCCCAAGCGCCATGACCGCATACTGGCTGCAAAAATGCCGTTTGAAATGGGGATGATACTGATCGAGAATGGCTCTTATATCGACTTTTATTACTTTGATGAGGAAAGTGGTTGGTTGTTTGATGAGACAGCCACCTTCAAGGTGCCGTCAGGTATCCTGCAAGTTGTTTCTATGGGAGATATGACCATTGCCATCGCTGATGATAAGAAGCTTGGCTTGTATTACCTTCACCCGGAAGGAGAATGGCACTTCGTGGATGACATAGTACTTCAGCTTCCGGAAAATTATGAAGCCATCATTCCCTGGGAAACAGGGTTCATCGCTATATTAAGCGGAAACACGCTGGAGTTCTATAAGCTAGACCTGCAGGAAGGCCTTTGGCTGCATATCGAGGATATGGCATTCATTCTAAATAATTAGTGTCTGTCCATAATGTCCGATATCTTCGTTATGCTCGTCCGAAAATTGCTCATTTACGACGAGTAAACTCCGCATTTTCGGACTTCGCATGCCTTGATCTCGAACATTCTGAC
>SKYG01000120.1 GCA_007128045.1 Bacteroidales bacterium
TATTTGGGGAACTTGGAAGGGATTTTAATGAAAATGAATTTAAGCAGAATAATGTTAACCTGTTTCCTTCCTTTCATCTAAGATATATAGCTGATGAGAAAAATACGATTTCACTCGCGGCCAGCCGAAGGATTAACAGACCGCCGGCCAAGGGCATGGCTCCTTTCCTTTATCGACGCCACCAGGAGATTTTTGAAATGGGCGATCCACTTTTGGAGCCCGAATACAGCTGGAACGCTGATATTACCTACAATCGCTACCTGGATTTGCACAGTTTTAGTCTGACAGGTTTTTTAAGATCGGCAAGCAATGCGATCTATCGCGTTAATCGTCTTGATTACAATCTGGCCAATCCGGGGGGCGTATTATTCAGGACCTATACCAATGCCGGGAATCAACTTGCCGCTGGGGGTGAATTGGGATTTAACCTGTTCTTTTTTAATAAGCTGAAAATATTTACTGGTGGATCGCTTTACCGGTTCTCTGTTGAATCGAACGAAAACCTGTTTGGGGACCAGAGCAGAAATAGTAGTATTAACTGGGACGCAAAAGCAAACCTTTCTTTGGCGATCATTGATCCCCTGGCAATTACCCTTGATTATTCATATGTATCGAAATCTGTTACCCCCCAGGGTGAAAGCCTTCCGTTGCAGATGTTGAATATTGCACTCAATTATTCACCAAACAGGTTTAATGGCTGGAGATTTCATGCAAAGGTGCTTGATATCATTGGCACCAATCAAACAGGCGGTTATATCAAGGCAACTGAAGGGCTCACAAGCTTATTAAGACGTGGTTATGTGTATGATTATGAAGGACGAATCGTTGAATTTGGCGTTACCTATACATTTAACTACCGCGACCAGAAGAAGCAACCCAGAAGAATAATCGGCACCGAGTTTTTTTAAAATTAATACGCCACTAGTTTTTTGGATACCTGACGGCCACCAGCCTGCAGTCTGATTAAATAGAGTCCATCCCTGCCAGGTTGTCTGTGTTGTATATTCCCTTCACTCCAGGTAAATATATGTACTCCCTGTTCCAGTTCTTTTCCGAAAACAACGGAATGTCTTCGTCTGAAATAGGTTGACCGTTTTTACAAAACATTAACCTATTTCCTCACCACTTTCATAAACGACACATCCCCACCGCGAGTCACTTCAAGCAGGTACAAGCCCGGCACGATTCCCGACATGTCAACCCGGTTGCCTTCTCCGCTTAATAGATGCTTTCCGCATAGGGAAAACACCCTGAAGATAAAATCTCTTTCATAACCATCAGATGCAATATATACCTCTCCAGAGGTGGGATTTGGATACACCTTCAGATTTCCCTTCGAAGGATTTATGACGTTTACCGGCACCTCAATATTCTTATTCACCGTGGCGATCTGAGAATAAAAATGGCTTTCCCTGACATGATTCACAGCCTTCACACGGTAATAATGAGCCCCTTTGGGACGTGGTGTCATGTCGGTGTATTCAGTACCATCAACATTTGACGCGACCTGTATATAATTGGGTTCATCCCACGGGGTTGGACAATAGAAAATGTCGTACCTGGCACCATCAGAGTTGGAAGAGGGTGTCCAGCCGATGGTTACACTGCCATCTCCATTTTCAGTTGCATTCACCAGTACCGGAGGCCAGGGTCTGTTCGCGACAGGGGTAACCACCACCTCGGGAGAAGGTTCACTCTCACCACTTCCATTATAGGCAACAACACTCACATGGTAAGAAGTTCCATTGTTCAGCCTTCTGATCACATAGCCTGACACATTTCCTGCATCAATCTCTTCGGTGTTGTTTCCGGGTGAAGTGCCCAGACTTACCCGGTAACCATTTGCAAAGGGGACACTTTCCCAATGGATGGTTACCCTGGCATCGTCTTCATGTATATAATTTACCACAGGTTGGTCGGGTTGTTGCAGCCTTATGCTGACCTCATTGGATAGCCCACTCATGCCATTGGCATTTGACGCGGTTACCACTATATAGTAGTCGGTATCTGGTACCAGCCCATCAAGCGTTGCACTATTTTCATTCACATCGAAGGTGTGTGGATATACGCCTGGGGCAGTCCCATACCTGACAGTATAGGAATCTGCAATCTCACGGTTCCACCACCTGAGGTCGACCGAAGAGCTACCATAGTCAACGCCATAGATCCTGGTAGGCATTGGAGCAGGTATATCCGATGCATCTTTCAGCCATTCGATACGTGTTATCGAATAGGGATGTATGTACAGGTTTTCAGCAGAAATGGTATCTTGCATAGGAGCAAAGTTGGTTTCACCAGGATCAGGACTCCATAGATATTCTACAAATAAGGTACCAGCCAATGGTTCTCCATTGATGGTCAGATCCACATCGTATCCAAATTCTGATTTATTACTCACCAAAAGAAAATCACGGTCATTAATCCCCTTATAGGCGGTGGTGTAAATGGCCGCTGTGTTGCCACCTCCCCTTTTAGGAACCACCTCTGTGCTGTTATTCGCAGTGGCATATACATGTGAGCTGTTTTTAAAGGCCTTGTTTACCAGTGCGTGGCTATGTCCCTCTCTGCTTATGGAATAGCCGGTTTCCATGGTGTCGGTGTTTATGGGTAACTGGGCATCATAGGCATTGAAAATTGCATTCTGGTGGTTTACTACCGGTTGGACAGCCGAAGCGATATGATGTTTGCCAATCATCCAGGAACGTGGCTGCTGAGAAAGGCGCATATAGTACTCCGCGATATACAATGATGCATATATAGTACCCCTGAGTCCGTCATTCCAAACCCCAACCTCTGTGATCAGTAATGGTGAGTTGGGCCAGCTGGCCGATGTCATATCTGAAAAATAGGCATTGCCGGTATGTGTGTCGAGCGATCTGTTCGCAGTCAGCATCCCATCATAAATGGTGACATCACTTCTGATATGGGTTGGATAGGCATGTACTGACACCACATCCCAATAACGCGGATTATTATTTTGGTAATTCTTGATTTGCTGGGCAAAACCACTCCAGCCCCATCCATAACTCATCGACATGGAAGCATGGGGAAACACCGACTTGATGGAATCGGCAATTTCACGCATCTTATGGGTGTAGTCGTCGCCATTATTCCAGAAATACCTGCGTGGAGGTGTAAAGAAGTTCGGTTCGTTGCAGAACTGCCAGTTATCCACGATGATGTGGTTGTTTTTGCAGAACCTGGCGAAGTTGGCAGCCCTGTCGGGAGAGTCATAAAAGCCATTCCACGTTACGACCATCTTTGCACCCAATTCACCAAGCATCTCATTTAAGTCATTCACGGAGTGTGGCATCCGTCCATCAATCCACTTGTAAAGGTTTGGGATCCCTGTAAATGGTGCGGTACCATCGGGAGTATCGTCAACATCAGCGCTATTTATCACACCTTCAAACCATTGCAGCTCATAATAGCCGGTATTCATGTCGAAGTAGTCGCCGGTGGTGCCTGAAAAGTACCTGAGAAAAGCAGGGCTCATCTTTTTGGTGGCCTCGATGAAGTCGGGATGGGTATAGTTCCAGGGACTATCAGCGATACGGGTATTAAATCCGGCAAAGCCATCGCTCAGTGTTGTCGTTGAGGCAGTATTGACCGTTATGGCAATAGAACCGGTATTTGCCAGTCCCGGAAATTCATTCACTGCAGTTTCGACTTCAGTGGTGAGCTGATCAATATCAGATTGAGAAAGCGTCAAGTCATTCAGCGCATCTGTCGCATCAAGCAGCAACTCACGAAACGCATCAAAAATGCTTTGCTGGTATTCACCGAGTGCCTCTCCCACCCTGGCATTAAATAACAGGTTTTGCCCCAACGCAATATGCTTTAACAATTCACCCCTGCCAACAGGGATATACCAGCCATTCAACACAACCCTGTCAACAGTCCAGTATTCAGGTAGCGGCGGATTGCCTGTCCGGTTTACACTAAATGTAAAAAATACTGTTTGTGTGTATACAGAGGTGTCTTCGATTCTGGTAACACTGAAACTGCCCGAAGGAACCTGGTCTCCGTAGACGTTCCGGCCGGTATAGCTTGTAAAATCTTCCCTTCCGATCTCCACCCCACTCCCTTCACGTGAAGCACCGGTATAAATGCCGATTCTGTTCACCCTCGAGGCTCCCGTTTCACCACTTCCTGCATGGATTAACTCCATGTTATTCATCACCAGTTCATAGCCTTCAAAAGGTGTGACATCCAGTTGCAAACCCATATTGGAAAACCCTATGGAGTTGGTGTTGTTGTTGATGCCTATCCAATACCTGCCTCCCGCACTGATGCCTTCTTCCGCAGATCTAGACGACATGTTTGATGCGGAAAGTTTGGCATCAGCATTTATTGCAGCTTGTCTGCTTCCACCCTCAAAGTCGTACACCACCGAAAAGTCAGGCAAATCAAGTATACGAAAAGCCATACCTGTGATCTCCACCTTGTCGATATACCAATCGAAATCATCGTTGGAGGTGGTTCGACCCCTGGCAGTTACGAAGGCTGAGACGAAATCATCGACAGCAGCAGTAGCATATTCAGAACCTGGGTTAAAGGAACTGGCAGAATATAAATCTGTAAACAACAAATTGACGGTAGACTGATTGGGATCAGAACCGGCCGGCGAGACACCATTTAAGGCACACCCGATCCTGTACAGATAGGTTTGCGACTGGCCAGGGACACCGGCCATGCTGCTTCGCTGGGTAACTTTTATCTCCGTAACCCGGATGGAAAGACCCTGGGCCGGAAAGATATCAAAACGGACAAAGGTATTGTTATAGTTGGTGGCATTATTACTGAGCACCGTATTTTTCAGTGCCATCACACCACCATCATCGACAACCCCATGTGTAAACAGCTTTGTACCACCCGAAACTGCAGGCAAGGCCGTGACACCATCACCACTGATTTGCGGCATCAAACCATCCTCAAAGTCATAAACCACCGTAAAATCCTGCCCGGTTGCAAGCTTAAAGCTGAACAACCAAAATGCAACCAGAATGATTTGAATACTTCTTGTCATGTGTTTATAAATTTGTCAAAAGTCAAAGGTCGAAAGTCAAAGGTCATAAATTTGGAAGATGCTTGGTACTTATAATCATTCTCCTGTGTGTGAACGAAGTGCACATGCTTATTTCATGATATTATATGTTCTCATTTGACAGCTCAGCTTTCAGACCTTCCGACCTTCAGACCTTCAGACCTTCAGACTTTCAGACCTTCAGACTTTCAGACCTTCAGACCTTCAGACCTTCAGACTTTCAGACCTTTTCCCGCCTCACGGCCTTGTTGGTGCCCAGTTCTCTACCCTGTCTTTCTGGTTTCTGAGGAAGCCTTGAACATCATTGGGTTCGAATAGCCCGACCATTGGCATCTCTCCAAAATTGATCAGGATACTTCGGGCGGCAAAACGGATACCACCATTGTTGCTTGTTTTTGCAATTTCTCTGATCTGCGGAAGAACAGGCCTTACGCGATGTCCCAATTGCTCCAGCGAAGAGATGGCATAGGAAGACCTGGCTTCTGCCAGTTTTACAAGCACGTTAAGGCCTTCTGTGGTTTCGCCTGCATATACCATAGCTTCTGCGGCTGTGGATGCCACGCTGGTAAATTCATCAGTTGCTGCTCTGTATAGCTCATCAGGTACCCTGGCCAACAAGTCTTTATGTGCCAGACAGGCCAAACCGGAGGCACCCCAGAAACGTATTTCAGGACGGTCATGAGAAAGTAACTCTTTAAAAAAATTCAGGTCGTTCAGGTCAGCAACCGATGCCCTTTCAGCGGCCTCGTGCAACAAATCAAACGGATAGGGGTTCTCCCGCACCCACTCATACAAGGATATCCCTTGATCTACGAAATACTGCCTGACATCTCCCGGGAAAAATCCCAGGTCTTTGGTCACACGGATATGATTTGAGGCTTCCTTTCTTAACTCAGCAACAACGTGTGCATAGGCAGGATCGTGGGCCAGGTTGTTCATCCCAAAAGGATCGGCCTTCCTGTCGAACAACATTTCCCAGGGTTTAGGCAGGTAATACTGCTGATGTTCTGGTGCAGCACCTACAAAATGAAACAGGCTATCCCAGGCCATCTGGGCTGGCATACCCCATTGAAACGACTGACGAAGCCCATGCTTTTTATAAGGCATATAGTTTCGGATGTACTGGTAGTCATCCGTAAACACAGAGCGTGAAGGATCGAAATGGATGCCGGTATTGGTTCGATAGTTGAAGGAATACTGTCTGGGTTCTTCTTTGTATTGACCCATAAATGCCTTTCCCTGCATGTGCTCCGGTGGTTTTACGCCGGCGATACTTAATAA
>SKYG01000161.1 GCA_007128045.1 Bacteroidales bacterium
GCTGACAAATACAGTACCCTGTAATCCAGCCTCACGTGCTTCACTGGGATACCTGAGATGTTCCTGCAAAAACCTCATGCGCGCCTCTTCACCCCCTGGAAAGCTGGGTTGGTCTTCCACATTTGTTCATCATCATAACTCGTTTTTTTAAGGGTGAGAAGTTAAAAGGGTTGGTTATCGGAAGGCAATAACTTCGCAAGGAATAATTGATCAGCAATTGCTGATAGTAGGATTTCTCAACCTTATGGTCAAGCACATAGCGGTCGGCCTCGAACTCATGCTGCATCTTGATCTCTTGTCGTAAATACCATATCACCGGGTGAAACCATAAGAAGATGCTGAGCAACTCAAGAAATACCAAATCAAGTGAATGCAACTTGATGATGTGGGCCTGCTCGTGTAGCAGCACCTGATCAAGCCCGGGGTCGCCAAGCAAGCGCTCAGGAATGAATACAAGCCGGAAAAAGCTATAGGGCGTAAGGTCTCCACGCATCGGGATAACAAACAGCCCGTTGATCTTACGGCCTTTCAAAATACGCCACTTAACGACCAGGTAAACCAGGCTCCCCGCGAACCTAATAAATACCAGCAAACTAATAAAGAGCGAAAAATGCAGAATACCCTGCCTGGTAAACAGATAGTCGCGGATATGCAATTGAGACCTCTCCAAACCCTCCGATGCGTATACAACAACTTCGGGCAGGGTAAGCACACCCCCCATTTCATTGATCGTGATCCCGGAAGTGCTAAAAAAAACACCCGTCGCAGCTACCACCGAAATAACAAGCCCACCAAGAATAAACCCCCGTGAAAAAGTAGGATTCCTCTGCGGCCTTATGATAAAATGATATACTACCCATAAAAGGAGCAAATAGGCCGAAACCCAAAACATATAGTTAATCAGAGTGTTCATGATACAATACTTTTCCGATGCATACCCAGTTTATGACTCCTGCTTCCTGATCTCCTCTTCTATAATACGCTTCAACTCCTCCAGCTCAGATACGGTAAGCCCCTTCTCCTGTGAGAAAAAAGAGACCATCTGCCGAAGTGAATTGCCGAAGTATTTCAGCATGATACCCTTCATCATAAGCCTGGTGTAGGTCCTTTTCTCCACCAAAGGAAAATACTCATGGGTCTTACCATACGCCCGGTAACCAACAAAACCCTTATCCTGCAATATTCGCAAGATTGTCGATACAGTGGTGATGGCCGGCCTGGGCTCCCTGAACCTGGCCCTGACATCCTTCACAAATCCCGCCTTGAGGTCCCAAAGGATTTGCATTACCTGCTCCTCTGCTTTAGTAAGTTCTTTCATGTGTTTAAAATTGTATGAAGGTCTGAATGTTTAAATGTCTGAAGGTCTGAATGTCAAAAAGGCGCTCATAATCATGCGTCCGGGTGTCAGAGTGTCCGGCATGGGACTTTCATTGTTTATTTTCCAATTTTTTACAAACATACAACTAATTATCTAGTTTTACAACTATTTTTTTAGTTTTTTGTTTTTTTTAATAGTATGCAATTTACATTGGACTATTATTTCCAGATCATTAATTATACCAAAGTGTTGGAATTATTAAGAAATTAGCCTGGTTTTATTCTACACACTTGCCGGTATTATTTGGAAAGTTATTTGGACAAAGAAACACCCTAATACTTTTATTTTGAAGCGTTCTGAATTAGCCTCAGAATACATGTCATATGGATATATTGTTTAATTTTACCACCGTTGGGGCTGTCTTTATCCCAGTATGACAAGCCTCAAAATCATTACACATTGAATATTAGTATGTTATATAAATATGTAGATTGCTGCCTTTAAAACAAACGTTTTTTTGAATTAGCAACATACTATCATCATGCATAACAACCCCACTCACATGCAAAGTCTCCTCCTCTTTTGCAAAAAGACGTATGGTCTGTCTACCACAGGCATGTCTATGATGCTTCTCAGCCTGATTCTTACATGGCTTTTTTCAACACAGCTTCAGGCCAGTAATAATGAGTTTCAGGGTACTCCACCGCTATTGTCTTACTACCATACACAGGATACCATGCCGCAGGAACTTCAAACAGAGGTGCCTGAACCAGAAATCGAGGTAGTACCCGGAACCATTACCATGGTCATTGAGGATGCTGAGGAAGCAGCTTCAGGTACAGAAGAAGAACCTGATGCAGTTGTACCCGTTATGGAACAGGAATTCTCCGGGCCCTATACCAGGACTGAACTTCGCAAGGGGGAGCGATTATTTAAGGGATTGCTCGCGTTCAGAAGTGGCATGCATGATTGTGCCTCCTGCCATTATACCCAACGTACAGACACCATGAACTGGAACCCCTCCGCATATGATATGGCCGTATTGTGGAACGAAAATGAGGGCTACAGCATCAGGGAAAAACTGAACAACCCGCTTGGAATGCGCATGATGAGTGACCACGATGGGATGACCATCACTCCGGAAGAAGAGCGACAGCTGGAAGCCTACTTTGAAAAAGTTGTGTCTGATGGTCCCGGCGACCTGCAGGCCATCCCAATAAATGCTGTGATCTTCTGGGGGCTCGGATTGTTGATGGCGCTTGCCCTGGTCGACCTGCTGATCACCAAAAAAATAAAGGTAAAGGCACTACACATGGTGATCATCATTGCAGGGCTGGTGGTTCATATGCAGTATGCACTTGCTGAAGGTCAGGCGCTTGGACGCACTGAGGGCTATGCTCCAGATCAACCTATAAAATTCTCACACCTGATCCACGCCGGTGAAAATGAGATCGACTGCAACTATTGTCATACGATCAGCAGCTTCAGCCTTAGCGCCGGGATCCCATCCAACAATACCTGTATGAACTGCCATGGAGTGATCAGGGAAGGAACCAACTCCGGGCGGTTTGAGATCAACAAAATTCATCAGGCAGATGCGTCAGGAGATGCTGTCAGGTGGATTCGCATCCACAAACTACCCGACCATAGTTTCTTTAGCCATGCACAGCATGTGAATGCCGGGAAGCAGGAATGTCAGGATTGCCACGGCCCTGTTGAAGAGATGCATATCCTTCGGCAAGTCGAAGACCTGTCTATGGGATGGTGCCTGACATGCCACAGAGACCAGGAGGTTGATATCCTAAACCCCTATTACTCTATATATGAACGTCTTCATGATGACATGAGGGCAGGCCGGATCGATGCAGTAACAGCAGCCAGGGTAGGAGGCGAAGATTGCATGTCATGCCACTATTAAAAATTTGTTGATTTGTTGATTTGTTGATTTGTTGAATTGTTGAGTCGTTTATAATCCGCAACCCACACCTGATGAAAAAATATTACAAAAGCCTTCACGAGATTAAGCCTGAAGAGCCATTACAATCTGGCGGACTTCTTGCAGACGATCTGCAGAATACCGGTCAGGATTTGACCACTGATGAAACCGGATCCATTGTCAACATATTGTCAGATGGCTCTAACAGCACGGCATCATCACGCAGGGACTTCCTGAAATGGTGCGGCATCAGTTTTGTATCGGCCACCGTCTTATCTGCATGTGAGAACCCTGTAAAGAAGGCCATCCCTTATCTGAACCAGCCTGAAACCCTCACCCCCGGCAAGGCTTCATGGTATGCATCCACCTACCTTCATGGCAATGAATATTGCCCGGTACTGGTAAAGAACCGCGACGGCCGTCCGATCAAGATCGAAGGCAATGACTTATCCTCTATTACCGGGGGCGGCACATCGGCCAGAATACAAGCATCCGTATTAAGCCTGTATGACACCAATGCCAGGTACAAAGAGCCCGGTTTTATGGGACAAGCTATCAGCTGGGATGAGGCGGATACTACCATAAAGACCAGGTTGCAGTCAGCAAGTAACAATGGCAAGCGAATGGTACTTGTTACACCAACACTGATAAGTCCTTCTACAAAAGCACTAATTGAGGAAGCCAGGTCTGTATATCCGGGTCTCGAGGTCATCACCTGGGATCCGGTCTCCTATAGCGCCATACGTAAAGCCCACCTGCAATGCTTCGGACATGCCATCATACCGACATATAGATTCGACCAGGCAGAACTAATCGTCAGCTTCAGCGCCGACTTCCTGGGAACCTGGCTGTCGCCTGTCGAGTTTGCCCGCGGCTACGCCAAAAACAGAAAGCTGAAGCAGGACAACCCATCCATGTCACGCCATATTCAGTTTGAAACGAACCTGTCAGTTACCGGAGCAAATGCTGATGAGCGAATTCCTGTAAAACCATCCGAAGAGAAAAAAATATTGATGGCATTGTATCATCAATTGGCAAAAGAAACAGGGCGGTCAGTTCCGGAAGGCCTTACATCCGGTATGGAGACTGTTGGCTTTGATGTGGAGCGCCTGGCAAAAGACATGCTCGGCAATAAGGGGAAGGTGCTGGTTGTGTCTGGACATAACCAAACTGATATGCAAGCCCTTGTAGCAGGAATCAATTATCTGGCCGGTGCCTATGGCGCAACGCTTGATGTGACGTACACCATGAATGCAGGCGATGATGACCCGGAAGCATTTGAACTGTTTGTGAACGACATGAACAACGCCAATGTGGAGGCAGTCTTGTTTTATCAAAGCAACCCGGCATATCACTTTCACGATCCGCAAAAGTTTCTCGATGGCCTTAAAAAGACGCCTCTGACGGTTTCATTTGCCTCCATGAAAGATGAAACAGCCAAAGAATGTCAGTATGTATTGCCCGACCATCACTACCTGGAATCCTGGAATGATGCGGAGCCAAAGACAGGATATTACAGCCTCGGACAGCCACTGATACACCCTATTTTTAAGACCAGGCAGTTTCAGGACACTTTATTGGCCTGGATGGATCGTGAGCCAGATTTTCATCAATATGTGAAGATTTACTGGGCTAATGCCATCCTCCCAATGCAATCGTTTCATCAGGGCTTTGACAGCTTCTGGATTGAATCACTGCAAACAGGCGTTCATGAAAACCCTGAGACAGCCCCCAGAAGACCAGGCGCCATTCAATTGCCCGAATATGACGACACCTCGCTTAAAGCACTTGATATCAACGAACACGAGATAGAATTCAGCATCCATCAACATATTGCCATGGCCGATGGAACTGACGCTAACAACCCATGGTTGCAGGAACTGCCTGACCCAATCAGCTCCGTATGCTGGGATAATTTTGCAGCCATCGCAGCTGCTACAGCACAAACACTGGACATTAAAGAAGGGGATGTGATCCGCCTCAACGACAAACTGGACATTCCGGTGTTGGTGCAGCCCGGACAAGCCATGGGCAGTATTTCCATAGCCCTGGGCTATGGCCGGACACATGCCGGCATCAGCGCTGATGGAAGAGGGGGAAATGCCTTTCTGCTTAGCCGTTGGAACGGCAAAGACCGTCTGTTTAATGGAGGGCTCGACAACTGGGCAACAACAGGCAACAAACATGTTTTTGCCCGCACCCAGACACACTTCTCCATGGAAGGCCGTGCCATCGTAAGAGAATCAACGTTAGAAGCCTACAAGAAAGACCCCGCTGCCGGCAATGAACTGCATGAGTATCATAACAAGCATGCATCTACGCTATACCCCGAAACAACCTTTGAGGGCCATCACTGGGCACTGATGGTCGATCTGAATGCCTGTACCGGGTGCAGCACCTGCGTGATCGGCTGTCAGAGCGAAAACAATATCCCGGTAATTGGTAAGGAGGAAGTAAGACGCCGTCGCATCATGCACTGGATGCGTATCGACAGGTATTACAACGGTGATCCCAACAACCCTGAGGTGGTATTCCAGCCTCTGATGTGCCAGCATTGTGACCACGCACCATGCGAAAACGTATGCCCTGTGGCGGCCACAACACACAGCCAGGAAGGCATCAACCAGATCACCTATAACCGTTGTGTAGGTACAAAATATTGCATCAACAACTGCCCCTACAAAGTAAGGCGTTTTAACTGGTTCGAATACGCCACCAAAGAGAAGTTCAACACACATACAACAACGGATCTGGGAAGAATGGTACTTAACCCCGATGTGACCGTCAGGGAAAGGGGTGTGGTGGAGAAATGCTCGTTCTGTGTACAACGTATCCAGGAAGCAAAGCTACTGGCAAAAAATGAACGCCGCCCGCTAAAAGACGGAGAAATTATCCCGGCTTGTGCACAGGCCTGCCCGTCGAACGCCCTCGTATTCGGCGACCTGAACGACAAAAACAGCCGTGTGGCACACATGATCAAAGACCCGCGCAATTACCACCTGCTCGAAGAACTGCATACACTTCCATCGGTAGGATATTTAACCAAAATCAGGAA
>SKYG01000225.1 GCA_007128045.1 Bacteroidales bacterium
CTCGCTGTCTTCACTAAAATTATACTGGAAAAATACATTTCTGTTTGAAAAGTCAATGTGCATGCCATAAGAGTCTCCACTGCCCCTCACATGGTATGAATGATTATACTGTGCAAAGACATTACGGCAGTTCCAGAACCATGCTCCACTACCGCGTTTTACCATCCTAGGGTCAATATCAGAACCTGGATAATCAAATATGTTGTTCTCCAGCAAAACGTTGTAGGATCGGCCGGGGGTAATCCCTGAGCCTCCTGTGTGATAAAAATGGTTATTTCGGAATACCAGGTTCATATTGCGATTAATAGAGTCGTTTCCAATGCCTTCTGCCCCCCCTTGGTGTCCTGTATGTATTCCAAACCGTTGTATCCGTGTAAAGTAGCAATCCTCGACCAATACGTCGCGGATATTCTTTTCTTTGCCTGCTGTGGTATTCGACTCAGAATAAATTCCTATGCCCGACACCCTGATTGCGTTGAAAGAGACTCCTTCCAATGTTGGGGCAAATACATCGCGAATGGTCAGGTTGTTAAACACAAAATGACGCATAATCTTATCTCCATCGTTGAACACATGAATGCCATACGCCAGGTTATCTGACACCCCGGGGCGTGATTCCCGGCGATCGTTGGTCAGCTCTAAGTGATACATCTCAATGTATTCCTGGTTATTGATAAAGACCGCACTTAGGAAGGCACCCGCCTGATCTGTTGCTCCGTCAATTAAAGGCTTTCCCCCTTCACCATAGCTACTGAAAACAAGCGGCGAATTTTTTTTGCCTGACCCATTGACCACCAACTGCCCGTAGAATGTATCACCCCTTTTAAAAAACACCGTGTCGCCCGGAAATAAACTGGCCTCGTTGACCTTATCAACAGATTTCCAAGGGTTTTCTGTACTGCTGCCATCGTTCATGTCATCTCCTTCTGAGCTGCTGATAAAGTAATTTGTTCCTTGATTAATAAACATGAATTCCACTGTACCCGTCTCGCCAATAACGATATCCTTATGGTCGGATAAGATGCTTATAGTGAACGGGAAATTTATTATACTTTCGCTCTCAAGTGCTTCAAAAGTGGCAGTAGCACTATTTGATCCCGCTAGAATGGTTACGGTTTCCGGACTGATTCTGTAATTGGTTTCATCCATACCAACAACATCAAATGTAATGTCTACATCTTCCTCCGGAATTTGTGACGACTCAATGATCAGTGTCACGTGATCTCCGGGTAAAACCACATTTTCTGATGCAGTGAGCGATAACTGGATTGCACTGGGATCTATGATATATATCTTGTCAAGAAATGGTGAGGCCTGTCCGCCAACAGCCCGGAATTCCACTTTATTGGTTCCCGACACCATGTCAATGTCGATGGTTTTTGATTGCGGGGGGCCCTGGTAACACCAATTGGCAGATTCAAAAGAAAAAATGCCCAGGGAGATGTCATTCACAACGACTTCCAACCTCGATTGTCCTACATGAAAATAGTCTGTTATGAGCTGGTAGGTACCAGCCAGTTCTGTTTCAATATCATCAAAAAGGAGTGAATTACCACTTACATTGCCAAGTACAACAAATTTTTCACCAGAAGCATGCTGGCAACCTTCTTTTACTTCTGTCGATCCCTTGATGATGCCATCCTCAGCTTCTATTTCTTTAATCCGTTTTGCAGCCCACTGTGCATGCATTTCATCAGGCATTAAATCACGGTTGTTTTCGTGAGCATTTATAAAAGCAATTCCTGATTTTGCCAGTTCATCAATATGTGGTGTTTTAATTTGAGGGTGCCCGCCAAACACCTCCATATAATCATTCAAATCATCACATATAATAAAAACAACATTGGGCTTTGGTTTCTCTGCATACAGAGAAGCAGATAGCATCAATGCTGATGTACAAGCCAATACTTTACGAGATAGGTTTTTCATATTTATAGCTACTTAAGAATTCAAATTGATTATTATGTGTTGTTTTTCTATGCCACGATGAGCTGGTTTTACAATATTTTTTAACCAATTGAAATATTTATCAGTCTGGCCTGCTTCAAGGCTCTATTGTTCCTTGAGCCTAATCCTGTCAGCTCCTACCACACTCCATTTTGAAACATAATCCTCCACATTAGGCTCCTCCCATTCCGGAATTGTACAGATACTTATTTCATCATTTGTGTAAAAGTGATTACCTGTCAATGAACCTGTTATTATCCGGCACAATCGCCTCCCATCGGTCGCGCCTCCATCTAACAGGAGGAGGGAAAGAAACCGATTCTTTTTCCCAGATAAGTTGCAGATCTTTTCTTATGTCTGGTTCCTTTTCTATTAAATTCTTAGTTTCTCCCGGATCAGATATGTAATGAAAGAGTTCGGCATATGCTGGTGCTCCTTCCGGAATTTCTTTGTAGAGTCCTGGTTCTGTTTCAGAAACATAGCGAAGGATATAACCATCTTTTACTACACCCCATGCTGCTGGTGCCCGTTCGCGTTCCTGATAGGCAGTAAGGAATGAGGTGTTGATCATAAATCCCCAGGCGCGGGCATGAATGCCAGACCACAACAGATAGTCACGTACCGGCTCATCAGATATGCCTTTAAGCAAGGGCAGAAGACTCTTCCCATCCAAATCCCCGGGAAGTTGTCCACCAGCAGCATCCACAAATGTTGGTAAAATATCCATCCCTGAAACCAGATGATCAGTTACTAACGGAGCTTTTATCCCTTTGGGCCAATAAAAAAACATCGGTACTCTTATCCCTCCCAATAGAAAATTTCCTTTATGCCCCCTGTAAGGCGCATTCCCTGGCATCGTCGACCTTCCACCAATTGACCCTCCGTTATCCGAAATAAAAACAAAAATTGTATTATCTGCCAATCCTTTATCCTTCAGTAGCTCTTCCAGCCTGCGAACATTTTCATCTACACCAAACACATGAGCGTAAAAGTTATTGAGGATGAACGATTCAGAATCAAATCTATCGTAATAAGAATCCGGTGCTTTGGGGTCCAGAGGTCCGTGAACGGCATGATAATGTATCTGAACAAAAAACGGTTTCTGCTGCTCAATACTTTGTTCAATAAAAGCAATAGCTTTATCTGTGAAGATATCCGTATTATATTCCGGATTTATCCCGGCATGCTCAAAACCTTCCCAGACATTGTCAGCATTATAAAAAGGGCTTTCCCACATGTTGTAACCATAGTAATAATCAAATCCATGATTCAGTGCGTGATGTTCGGGAGTTGTTGATCCTGCAAATCCGTTATCATACAGGTTTTTTCTTATTTCCGGATATTGTGTCAGGGGAGGATAAATTCCGGCTGAATCTTTTATGCCATGTTTTTTCATAAACTCCGGGATCATTGACAGGTCGCGACTGCCCATATGCCATTTACCAACATGTGCTGTGGCATAACCCGCATCTTTTAATCTCTCTGCCAGGATGCTTCCGGGCTTTGGGCCATGTGCCTCAATATCGATATTCCGGTATATTCCCCATCGATTTTGTAAAATACCGGTAGCCATTGCGATTCTTGAGGGGGCACACAAATTTGAAGGTGTGAAAGCATTAGAAAATATCACACCTGAATTTGCCATTCTTGAAAGAGTAGGTGTTGAACGGCGCGCAAATTCAAGCGCTTGTTCCGGAGTATAATCCCCTCCTGCAAGGGTGTATCTCAGAAAATGAGGATCATAATCATCCGGTGAAATATTCTCGCTGGTCCATCCTACTTGTGAATATCCCAAATCATCCATCATAATAAAAATGAGATTTGGTTTATCCGGCTGCAGTTGTCCTCGCAGCTTATGCCTGATGAATGACAGCATTGCAATGAATAATGAAATCAGGCCAATGCCAATAGCCAATATGGTGAAAAGACGTTTCATGTGTTTAAAATTGTCTGAAGGTCTGAATGTCTGAAGGTCTGAAGGTCTGAAGGTCTGAAAGTCTGAAAGTCTGAAAGTCGCTCTATGCTATACGCTTAAAATCATCCTCATGTGTGTCAAAGCGTTTGACATGGCAGTCTCATATGGTTTTAAATGAGTTGTGGGTTGCGAGTTAAGGGTTATAGTTCTCAGCGCATAAAGACATATCTGTGTGTTAAAGCGATTATCATGGGCATTTCATTTATTCTCTGTAATCCGGGTTGTTTGGCACCAACCCCAAACTTCCCAGGAAATCCGTACATGCCGCCCTCACATTGTAATCCCGGTCGGCCATTTCCCTAACTTTCCAGATTGTTTCGATGAACGGCTCTCTTTGAACCGGATCGATATAAAGCAGGGAATAAACTGCCATCAGCGAAATATCGAGGTTTTCATGGGCGCAGAGCAGTTTCAGGTTTTCTACTGCATTTTTGTCGTTTAACATGCCGTAGGCCATGGCCGAGGCGATGACAGCTACTGGCGGGTATTCATCATCCATAGCTTCCAGGATCACTTCTGAAAACGGTTTTACTATTTCCGGATTCTGGCTTCGCAGTCCAAGAATGGCCCAATAACGAATGACCGGATTGTCGTTTGAAAGCAGTTCAACTTGTTGTTCAGCAACTTTCTTCCCCCGAAAACCAGCAAGCGAAGCGGCTTCATAAATGTTTTCCAACGGATATTGTTCGTGGACGAGCCGGAATTCATAAGCCGTTGTGTTGTCCGAAAGCAGGCCGATTTCATATTCGGGCAAAAACATCACATCGCGCGACTTCAGCACTTCTTCTTTCAAAAGGTCTCGCATTTTTTCCAGAACCGGTTTGTATTCCGGGTCATCTGCCAGATTTTTCGTTTCCCACAAATCGTTTTCAATGTCGAAAAGAAATTCGGCAGGACGCGGTTCGAACAGACTTTTTTGCAGCAGGTTGAGTTTGTTTTCAGACAGATCGTTTCGCATCTGCTGTTTGATTTCACCAATTTCCATGTACCGAATGTAGCGGGCTTCGTATATGTATGGCAGATAGTTTCTGGAGTACACAAACCTGCCATCGGTTACGGTGCGCACCATGTCGATGCCGTTGTCTGAACGGTCGGATGATAAAAAAAGATGTTCAACTGGTTTTGTGCGTTTTGTGCCTAAAAAGGGTCGTCCTTCCAGGTGTTTTGGAATTTCCCCTCCGGCCAGGCTTATGAGTGTAGGGGCCAGGTCGGTAAAATCTATTAGTTCGTCGGTAACCACGCTAGCGGTTCCCCATGGCGAGAGATGCTTGTACATTTCCGGAAACCAAACGATAAACGGGACCCGATAGCCGTAATTGATACCGTTGGTTTTTCCGCGTGGCATTCCCTGTCCGTGGTCGGCATAGAAAAAGATGATGGTGCTGTCTCTCAGGTTGTCCTCTTCCAGTCGGGTCAGTAGCTCGCCAATGCGGTTGTCTGTGAGTTTTATGGAATTATAAACCCTGGCAAACTGTTTTCTCATTTCCGGGCTGTCGAGGTAAAAAGGTGGCATATCAAATTCGTTGTCGCCAATTCGTTCTTCGGGGGTAAGATGTTCAAGTACATTTGTCAGGTACCAGTCATAGGTTTCGGTCATGGTGCGCGACTGGTGCGATTCGTTGTAGTTAAATACCGCGAAAAACGGCTGTCCTGGTTCCCGGTTCCACCAGCCTGATCTGCCTGAGCTTTCGTTCCAGGCTTCGGTAATGAATTCCCTGTCTCCGAATACGTTATAATCGGTTTTTACATTGTTGGTGGTGTAATAACCTTGTTGCTGAAGATAATACGGAAATCCTTTGATGTATTCAGGTACAGGATATTTGCTGCGGTGGTTGCCTGTACCGGCTTTGTATGTTTTCACGCCTGTAATAATGGCCGTTCGGCTGGGTGAACAGACCGTGCCCGTGGCGAAAGCATTGGTAAATCTGACACCTTCCTCTGCCAGCCTGTCAATAACCGGGGTGCTGGCATTTTTATCACCATAACACCCGATAAACTGTGGCGAGGTATCTTCGATGGTTACCCAAAGAATGTTGGGTTTGGGCAGTTCTTCCTGCTGCTTGCATTGCAAAAACAGGGCAGGAATGGCCAGCACGTTGATGAAGAATGTTTTTTTGTTCATTTTGCTCTTCTATTTTTAACGGTTCTTGATAAAGTTCCATTTGCCGGAATAATTCTTTCTGTAACTCTTGAGCAGTTTCTTTGTATTCCGGTTTGTTATAAAAATTAATTATTTCATTTGGATCCTTTTGAAGGTCGAATAACCAGGGTTTATCATGTGGCGAAAGTACCAGTTTATATTGGTTGTTAACTGCTGCAACCCAATTGCCGTATGCATTTGTCATATAAACTATGCGGTCATC
>SKYG01000107.1 GCA_007128045.1 Bacteroidales bacterium
TGAACTGGGATTTGTTTATCGGTCCGGCACCCATGCGTCCTTACAATGAAATTTATACACCCTGGAATTTTCGTGGGTGGTGGGACTTTGGTACTGGTGCATTGGGAGATATGGCTTGTCATATCCTGCACCCTGTATTTAAAGGCTTGAAGTTGGGTTATCCAAGCAAGGCTCAGGGAACATCTACCTTGCTGTTACAGGATTCTGCCCCACAGGCCGAGAAGGTACGTCTAATTTTTCCTGCAAGGCCTAACGATCCGAAGATCGCCTATCCCGAAGTGGAGGTTACCTGGTATGATGGCGGTTTGAGACCCAATATGCCCGATGGATGGCCGGAAGGAAAGAATATGAATGATGCCGGCGGGGGTGTTATTTTCCACGGAACCAAAGATAAGTTGATCTGCGGTTGTTATGGTTTGCGTCCGTGGCTGCTCTCCGGCAGAGTACCCAATGCCCCCAAAGTACTTAGAAGGGTAGAGGAAGGTCATTATATGGATTGGGTGCGCGCTTGTAAAGAGAATCCTGCCAACAGGATTGAAACAGCCTCTTCCTTCAAAGAAGCCGGGCCTTTCAATGAAATGGTGGTGATGGGTGTGCTGGCTGTACGTCTGCAGGAGCTGTACAAAGAACTTGAATGGGATGGGGAAAAAATGGAATTCACCAACATCTCAGATGATGAGACACTGAAAATTGTCATTGAAGATGGTTTCAACATCACCGATGGACATCCTACATTCAGAAAAACCTTTACTGATCCGCTCAATGCCAAGGCCTTTGCCAGCGAGCTGATCAAGCATAATTACAGGGAAGGGTGGAATTTGCCCGCCATGCCTTAAATAACAGAAAGGTCGAGAGTCAAAGGTCAAAGGTCAAAGGTCAAAGGTCAAAAGTCGAAAGTCGAAAGTCGAAAGTCGAAAGTCAAATGTCAAATGTCAAATGAATGGTTATAATAGTCGCTTTGACAATCAGATAATCAGAAAAACAATTTAACACATTAAAAAAATGAAATCAATATTGAGTTTAGGTATCTTACTGACATCATTAATTTTACTCGTAACCGCATGTGGTCCGGCCACTCAAAGGAGTGATAATGGCGAATTACCCATCAACACTTTGTCGCAGGAAGAGGTCGCAGAAGGTTTTTACCTTTTGTTTGATGGCGAATCATTTGATGGCTGGCGCGGCTATAACAAAGCCAATTTTCCTGAAGCAGGATGGGTTATTGAAGATGGCGCCATGAAAGTGGAAGGCAAGGGTACCGGTGAAGCCGGAGGCCGGGGTGGCGACATTATTTATGATAAGAAGTTTCGTGACTTTCACCTGAAGCTGGAGTGGAAAGTGTCGCGTGGTGGTAACAGTGGCGTTTTTTACCTTGGACAGGAAATACCGGGAGAACCCGTTTGGAAGTCAGCACCAGAGTTGCAGATCCTCGACAATGAAAACCATCTGGATGGTCAGCTTGGCGTAGATGGAAACAGAAAAGCGGGTTCACTATATGACCTGATACCTGCAAAGCCACAGAATGCCAATCCCTATGGCGAATGGAACGAGGTGGAAGTCATGGTATACAGAGGCACTGTTGTGCACAAAATGAACGGAGAAGTGGTGTTGGAATACCACCTGGGAACATCAGACTGGGACCGGATGATAGAGAATAGCAAGTTTGCGCCGTTTAAAGAGTGGTTTGGTGTGGCGCGTGAGGGGTATATTGCCTTGCAGGATCACGGCGATGATGTGTGGTTCCGTAACATCCGCATCAAGGAGTTTTAAACAAGCTGTAAAAGGTTTTACCTCAACAGTGAGCCCACTCCTAAAATGATGGTTTCCTTATTTCCCGCAGATTTCGCAGATTAACGCAGATGTTAACCAATTGATTATCATAAAAAAATAGTAGCGAAAATTAGCGTAATCAGCAGGCAAGACTTTTCGTAGTAGTCTCAACAGTTGATAAGCATAGCGCATATCAGTAATTCTTTGCCGGAAACTGATCCTCCCACCATTCGGGCTCATCTTTGAGGTATTTATCCCACCATCCCATGATGGCGTTATGCCATTGTATTCTTTTATTATAGGTAAGGATATGATGATCTTCTCCTTTAACCAAAACCAGTTCAACTGGGCGATCCAACAATTTTAACGCGGTAAACATCTGGATGCTTTCGCCGGGGGGCACGTTGGTGTCACTGTCGCCGGTGATCAATAACAGCGGCGTGGTAACCTTATCAGCGTGGAACAGCGGACTTTGCCCGATATAGATATCCTGGTTGTTCCAAGGGAAGCTATCGGCTGTAGCCAGGGCACTGTAGGCATAGCCCCAGTATCCTTCTCCCCAATAGCTGGAGATCGAGCTGATTCCAGCGTGCGATATGGCGGCTGCGAATATATCGGTACGGGTTGTCAATAGCATGGTCATGAATCCGCCATAGGAGGCACCTGCGCATCCTACCTTTTTAGGATTGGTAAAAGGATGTGCTTCCAGAAACATCTGTGTCCCTTCGATGATCTCATCAGCAACAGTGATCCCCCAGTTATTGACATGGGCTGCAGAAAACGATTGGCCGAACCCTATGGCACCGCTGGGTTGAAGCACATACACTACGTAGCCATGTCCTGCCCATATGTTAAATGGATACCTGCCTCCAAAGGTGCGACCCACGGGGGTTGTGCCCCCATAGTAATACACGATAACAGGATAGTTGTTCTCCGGATCAAAATCAGGAGGCAGGTAATAACGCCCTTTAATGTGCACCCCAGATGATGCTGTAAAATCCCAGTCGTGAACATCTCCAAAACGGACATGTCTATATGTTTGTGATTCAGTATCTTCAAGGATTGACACCCTGTTATTCCTCAGGTCAAGGTTAAATGCTTTGCTATGGTCATTGGCCTGATTACCCCAGAAGGCAAGCACCTGACCATGATCTGATGCATTCATACCGGAAACAAAGTCGATGCCGGTGTCAATCAGCGAAAACTGTTCTCTTCGGATGTCGTACCGGTAGATGCGACGGTAGTCCTCATCTACGGCAAGTAAGAAAATCTGGCTGGTTGCAGGGTGCCAGTAAGCTGAAGAGACGGCTGGGTTGAAGTCACGTGTAAAGCAGGTTACAGAACGTTTCTCCAGATCAAAGATATATGCCTGGGTGTCATAATTGTTTGGAATGATATGATCAGGTGTGGTAATTCCAGCCCCGCCAAATGCATTGGGGCCGCCAGTTGCCAGGAGTTTGGTGCCATCGGGAGAAAAAGAGGCATTGATACTCCAGCGTTCGTTTGCCAGGATGGTATCGACAGCGAGCGTCATGATATTCATCAAGTAAAGGTGCTGTTTTGAGTATGGCCTTTCCTGATAGTCAGGTCGTGACTGGCTGATCAGCAGGTATTGGCTGTCGGGGCTTATATCTTGCAGGGAGGTGGTTACATTTCCGTATGTTAGTCTTGTTCGTATCCCTGATGCTACATCCAGTTTAAACAGGAAGTCCCGGTGCCGCCACTGAGGTTGCCGGTCACTCATATTGATTACCTGGCGCATAGTCAGGTCTGTTCCTGAACCTTCCTCCCGTATGGCGTAAATGACCACTTTTTCATCAGGGGTCCATCGAAAACTGCGAAAGTTTTCAATTTTCTTTATGATAATGCGTTGTTCTCCTGTTTCCATATGATGCCAGTGCAGGCTTGTCTTGCCATCCTGGGTGGTGGTAAAAGAAATGACATTGCTTTTTGGAAGCCATGAAAAGCGGCTGGCACGGCTATGCCTGTAAGAGTGTATCACACTGCCGTCATGACTTCTCTTAACCTCTGTCCATGATTCAGACTGGTTGGAAGGTGGCAGGGTCTGGCTATACTGTACCGCGTAATACGTGCCATCCGGGGAAGGGCTTATACTGGAAATCTTTATTCCATCCAGAAGGTGATTGATGTTTTTTATGTTTTTGGGGCTTAGCCCAAGATGAATGTTATCTGGTCGAAATGGCTCTTTAACTTCCAGGTTGGCCATGACTTTCCATTCCAGTCCTTCATCAGGAGGTCGTAAGGTTTTTATGATCAACAGGTGGGTTCCCTGTGTAAGTGTTAACTCCTGTGTAACTTTTCCTATGGTATTTTCTTCTGTTTCGACACTGCCTTTGGTACCGATCTTTGTGCCATTTAGCCATGCTTCCAGCAGGTAAGGGCTTTTTATTTCAAGCTGAGCTGAGATCCACCTGTTGGGAGTGATATAGGTGGCGAGATAGGCTACCTGCGGATATAAAGGAGTCTCCTGATTGCCGGGGAACACGTATCCATTGCTATCAGAATAAACGGGGGTCCAGGTTTGTGATCCATTTGTGGGCCAAAGGAATGGCATGTCTTGCTCAGGGAAAATATCTTTCAGAGAAAGGTGTTCAAAAACCAGCAAGTCGCGGTCTGAGAAGCTTTCACCTTGCGTATTCTCATGTGTATGAAATGCAGGGTAGTTGACCTGTTGGGCACCACTTGAAAGCCATTGTGAGATGACCAGTTTTTCAGCGGTCAATCCGCCTGTTGGGAAAATAATTATAAATAGAAGATAAACAGCAATCCGGTTCATGATGTTGTATGTTAATAATGGGTTAATTTTTGGCTATAAATGTAATATTTTTGACTGATTTGGGGTACATTAGATTTTGTTTTCAGGCCTTTGGTAAAATATTCTTAATTTTGGACTGCATTCATGTTTTTATAATAATCAGTAAACCAAGGTAAGAAAATGGAAAGAGACCATAAGATTTTTGATCTGATTGAACTGGAGCATCAACGTCAGATGCATGGAGTGGAGCTTATCGCTTCTGAGAATTTTGTCAGCGAGCAGGTGCTGGAAGCTATGGGTAGTGTGATGACCAATAAATATGCGGAGGGGTATCCCGGTCGTCGTTACTACGGCGGTTGTCAGATAGTGGATCAGTCGGAACAACTTGCCATAGATCGTGTAAAAGAATTGTTTGGGGCTGAATGGGCGAATGTTCAGCCACATAGTGGCGCTCAGGCCAATGCAGCAGTCTTTTTGGCCTGTTTGAAGCCGGGAGATACATTCATGGGTCTTGACCTGAGTCATGGAGGGCACTTGTCGCACGGTGCCCCTGTAAATCTTTCAGGTATTTTATACCGTCCTGTAGCCTATTCTGTAAGTGAGGAAACCGGCACGATCGACTATGAACAGATGGAAAAGGTAGCCAGAACAGAAAGGCCAAAACTCATTATAGCAGGGGCCTCGGCGTATCCGCGCGACTGGGATTATAAGCGTATGCGTGAGATTGCTGACGAGATAGGGGCTGTATTAATGGCAGACATTGCACATCCGGCAGGTTTAATAGCAGCCGGTTTACTCAATGACCCGCTTCCATATTGTCACATTGTAACTACGACAACCCATAAGACCTTAAGAGGGCCAAGAGGCGGGCTCATTATGATTGGAAAGGATATGGAAAACCCCTGGGGTGTCAAGACACCAAAAGGAGAAGTGAAAATGTTGTCGGCTGTGTTGGATAGTGCTGTCTTTCCCGGTACCCAGGGAGGTCCGCTGGAGCATATCATTGCTGCCAAGGCTGTTGCTTTTGGCGAAGCCCTTTCTCCGTCATGGAAACCTTACGCGCAGCAGGTGATGAAAAATGCCCAGTCCATGGCTAAAGCATTTATCGCTAAAGGTTATCATGTGACATCAGGAGGTACCGACAACCATCTGATGCTCATTGATCTGAGGTCTAAGTTCCCTGATATTACAGGCAAAAAGGTGGAAAATACCCTCGTGCAGGCTGATATTACCATCAATAAGAATATGGTGCCGTTCGACAGTCGTTCACCATTTCAAACCTCCGGCATCAGGATCGGAAGCGCCGCGGTTACTACCCGCGGACTAAAAGAAGATGACGTGTTTCAGATCGTGGATATGATTGACAAGGTGATATCAAATATTGATGATGAGAAGGCCATTGCAGATGTAAGAAAGGATGTGAATGAGCTGATGGGTCAATTTCCGCTGTTTGGTTACTAAAAAATGCGTTGATACGATGCTAGCGACAACCCGGCAACCTGGTAATCCCCAATCTGTGGGGGATCTCTCGCTTCGCACGGGGCAGGCTTGGTACCTTGGTAACATAAGAGGACAGGTCAAGCCCTGTCACTACTGTGCCACTCGGAGGGATTCCTGGACAGGTCAAGCCCTGTCCATACTAA
>SKYG01000201.1 GCA_007128045.1 Bacteroidales bacterium
AATTACGTCAACTACCTCTAAAAGGCAATTAACGGGTATGTTTGCTACTTATTTTGGCTTCCCAATTTCTTCAAAGATCGTACCCCCTTTTGTTAAGGGACTGCAAAGATACAAAAGATTTTATTGCTAGCAAGGAAATAAGTAAAAAAAGTTGAGTTGTTGAGCTGTTGAATTGTTTAACTGTTTAGTCATCAACCCAAAAAATGCGAAAAATATTTTCACTTTCCACTTCTTAACCCGCAACCTGGCAACCTGGCAACCTCGTAACCCGTAACCCGTAACCCGCAACGATTATCATGCTATAAAATAACTGGCGCTACATCTTCTACATCTTCTTCTGGCCGAGATAATCCTCTAATATCAAATTGCTTGTCAACCAACTCTTTACGCTCTGCTTTTTTAAGTTCTTCAATAGCTTCAGCAATCTCATTGGGGATAGAGTCAGTGGCCACTTCAAATTTTATAGGAATCTCTACAACTTTTCCTTTTATCCCGTAAAATGTAAGCGTGGGAGTACTTGCAATACCTGACAGAATAAAAAACATCAGGAAGATAAGGCTTGTGAATGTGATTTTTGTTTTCATGACTGTATATTTTTTTGTGTTAATAACCGTAGAGTAATGTTTCTTTTTGAATCCGGGCCTCGTTTTATTTTGGCCTCTCACTCAATAAAATATCCAACTCTATGCCATGGTTTTTAACTTCCAGTATCTCAATATTTTGCGTATATAAATATTTGATATTCAGTATTTCAAACCTGTTCGATTTCAACTTAATACTGTTCATTTCCGGACATTAAATCAGCCACACCGCGAACCGTCTATTCTGCGTTTATCTGCAAAACTTGTGCTGAGCATGCCTGCACTGAGCTTGTCGAAGTGTCGAAGTGTCTGCGACACAAAAAAAACAGATTGATTTTACTAAATTTGTAAAACCACACAATCGTACCGTGTCAAGCGGCTTATACCAATCCAATACAAAGATGTTACCGTCTGATATACTTTTTGATCGCTTTACAACCAATATCCGGGAAATAAAACTATTCGATCCCCATCATCAGATATTGCTTGCGATTAGCGGCGGCATGGATTCTATGGTTATGTTGGATTTGTTTCACAAATCCCCCTTTTCTTATGGGATAGCGCACTGCAACTTCCGGCTCAGGGGTAAGGAAGCAGACAAAGACCAGCAAATGGTTGAGCGTATGGCAAAACAATTGGGAGTCAGGTTTTATAGCAATTCTTTTGATACAACAGCTTATGCCAGAAAACACAAACTATCCATTCAAATGGCTGCCAGAGAATTGAGATACAATTGGCTTGAACAGATCAGGTTGGATCAGAAGTATGATCTGATCGCAACAGCTCACCACCTGGATGATTCAATAGAGACATTGCTGCTCAATATTTGCAGAGGTACCGGTATCAATGGGTTGACTGGTATTCCGGCAAGAACTAAGCAAGTGATCAGGCCTTTACTGTTTGCCAGCCGTAAAGATATTGAAGCGTATGTAGAAACAAAAGGTGTTGAATATCGGGTAGATGCATCCAACGCTGAAGAAAAATACCTGCGAAACAAGATCCGACATCAGGTTATTCCCATCTTGCAAGAATTAAACCCTTCTCTGAAGACTACTTTACAAGAGTTTTTTGTCAACATGCAGGCAACGGCAACCATATACCATGATGCAATCCAACAAGCCAAAAACACATGTGTTAGCTATGAAAAGGATGGTCTGCGTATCATGATTTCCCCGTTACTCACCATGCAACATCCTGAAGTAGTTCTGTTTGAAACGCTAAAAGAATTTGGATTTTCACCAACGGTTTGTAAAGACATCGCCAATAACCTCAGCCGCCAACCTGGCAAGACATTCTTTTCAGAGAGCCACACCCTGCTTACTGACCGTAAAGAATTGATAGTGTATCCGACTGTCCGGAATAAGCCGGAAACATCACTGAGTGTTTATGAGTCAACCAGACAAATACAGTTTGGCAACTACACCCTACATGTTGAACATATTGACCTGACTACCTATCCAATAACAGTCTGGCCGGACCATGAAACAGTTGCCTTACTTGATTATGACAGACTATTCTTTCCCTTAACAGTCAGACAATGGAAAAAAGGAGACAAGATAACACCCATTGGGATGTCAGGTTCAAAGAAAATCAGCGACTTGTTAATAGAAAAAAAAATACCGCTGAATAAAAAACAGTCCATACCGGTCATGGTCTCCAACAACCATATCGCCTGGGTTGCAGGAGTAAAAAGTAGTGAGTTGTTTAAAATCACCCAAACAACCAACAAAATTCTAAAAATAACTTGTGTAACTGACACCAACAACAACACATAACTACAATACATATACACATATATGAATGTGTTTAACTTGTTTTAACATGATCACGACAACTATTTTAACCATAATATGTTTATTATTGTATTTGCAACCTAATTAGAGTCCGTCCATAAAGTCAAGTGTCTGAACTATAATGTTCGAGTTCAAGGCTTGCGCAGTTTTGAAAACCAAGGAGTCCCGAGAACTCGGGGTGGGCTGTTTTCAAAACAAGCATAACGCAGAAATCGGACATTTGAGACAGACACTAATTATAAATCTCTACCACAGCTTCTATGAGAAAGATCAGGTATTTGTTTCGGTATGTTTTTTTTGCGTTTCTGCTTACGGCTATTTCTTTAGTCAATGCCCAGATATTGGACCCGGTATCATGGAGCTTTTCCCAGGAAAAAGTCGGCGACAACCAATATGAATTACAAATAAGTGCTATTATTGATCCTGGTTGGTCAATCTATGGGACAGACCTGCCGTCTGGAGGGCCCATCCCAACGTCAATCGAATTCGCAGAAAAAGATGGTTATCGAAAAATAGGTTCCCTGAAATTTCCGCAGCCACAGATAAAATACGATCCAAACTTCGATATGGAGCTATCCATGTTTGATAAGCGGGTGGATTTTATTCAGGTAGTAGAGGTGTTATCTGAAGCTTCCGTTACCATTACCGGAGAAGTCGGATGGATGTCGTGCGACGATCAGCGCTGCCTGCCCCCGGACTTTATTGAATTCTCGTTTGACCTTCCCGGCAAGACATTTGCCGTATCTTCTGACATACCTGCATCCACTGCCGATGCTTCAACTGAAGTTGTATCAGCTGATACTCCCGGTGCTACAGAGGAGGAGGACATAGAGAAACCCGGAGAAGGAGCTGCGGTTACTCAGCAGGTATACCTTGTCGATGAGGAGGAACAGTCTGGCTTTGGATGGGATTTTCTTAAAGGCTTTCTGGGTGGGCTGCTTGCCTTGCTTACGCCTTGTGTGTTTCCGATGATACCCCTTACGGTAAGCTTCTTTTTGAGAAATGCCGGCAATCGTACGCGTGCCTTCCGTGACGCCATGATGTATGGGTTTACCATTATCTTTAGTTATGTGGTACTCGGCCTGGCCATTTCCATGATTTTCGGAGCAAATACCTTGAACGCACTGGCAACCAGCCCGGGATTCAACATCTTCTTCTTTGCTCTGCTGGTGTTTTTTGCAGCCTCATTCTTTGGAGCCTTTGAGCTGACCATGCCGGCCAGATGGTCGAACGCCCTCGATAGCAAAGCCGATAAAACCGGTGGCATTATCGGCGTATTTTTAATGGGATTGACATTTGTATTGGTATCTTTTTCTTGCACAGGACCAATTGTTGGGACAATACTTGTGGAAGCAGCCACTGGGGGCAACATATTTTCTCCCGCCGTTGGCATGCTGGGCTTCAGCCTGGCACTGGCCATCCCATTCAGCTTGTTTGCCTTGTTTCCCACAGCACTGAAGACATTGCCAAAGTCAGGAGGCTGGATGAATGCCGTAAAAGTGGTTCTGGGCTTTATCGTACTCGCCTTTTCACTTAAATTCCTGGCAACGGCCGATGCTGTTGCCCAATGGGGTATTCTCGACAGGGAAGTGTTTATCGTATTATGGATAGCTATTTTCTTACTCATGGGATTGTACCTCATTGGAAAGATCAAGTTTGCCCACGACTCGGAACTGAAATACCTAAGCGTACCCAGGCTAATACTTGCGATCTTTTCTTTTGCATTCGTATTTTACCTGCTTCCCGGCCTCTGGGGAGCTCCCCTTCGTGCCGTGAGTTCATTCCTACCATCGCCTGTAACACAGGATTTTGACCTGAGCCGGGCAACTGTTTCACCGGTGGGCACCACCAGTACAGCATCTGACATTTACACAGGCAGCAGCGTGAAAGAAGGACCGCACGGACTACTCGCATTCACCGACTATGAAGAAGGACTTGCAGCAGCCAGAAACGCAGGCAAGCCTATCTTTCTTGACTTTACAGGTCTCGGCTGTGCCAACTGTCGCAAAATGGAGGCCAATGTCTGGTCAGACCCCCGGGTACTACAGCATTTAAATAATGATTTTGTAAAAATATCCCTATTTGTAGACGACCGCACCCGGCTGCCTGAAAGCGAACAGTTTACTTCATCGGCGCTGGGTCGTGAACGAACCATCAGTACTGTAGGACAGAAATGGAGTGTTTTTCAGGCAGAACGTTTCGGCGCCAACACCCAGCCATACTATGTGATTCTGGACCACAATGAAAACATGCTGGCCCCGGCGTATGGATATGACACCAGTATCCAGGGATATCTGGACTTTCTGAATTATGGATTGAATGCATTTGAAGACTAAACCGATTAGCTTACTGAGACAAGGCATGCCTTGTCTCTACTTCTTCCGACCTTCAGATCTTCAGACTTTCCAATGTCAACTCATAGAACAGGATAAGGTTCTTCAAAACATTAATGATCAGGCCATTAAGTAGCTGTTAACAATATCATAACAGTTACTTAACATTTAGAAAATACCTTTCAGCTTTGTATTTAGGAATTTTGCTTTCGTAAAGAAACAACGTTACCTAAATATATGCGATTTCTATTAACCTTAATTCTTCTTCACACATTACTGTTCCACTCCCAAGCTAGCGAAGAAAGTTTGGCCTACAATATCGAAGGGAAAATATTCGACGCCACAAATCAAGAACCTCTTACGGGAGCAACAATTGTAATTTCAGGCACCAACCATTATGCTATAGCAGGTCTGGATGGAAGCTTTCTAATCAGAAATATTCCTCCAGGTAATTACGTGGCAGAGATTTCTTTTATCTCCTATGACATTCAAGAGAAATCTATTGACCTCAATCAAAATACTTTTTTAGAGATTGGGATGACCAGCCTTTCCTATACCCTGGAAAGTGTTGAAGTGGTTTCAACCCGCCTGGCAAACACCGAAGCCAGTGCACGTGCCACTGAGCGGAATGCATTAAATGTAATGAATGTAATTTCTGCGCGAGAGATAGAATTGTCTCCTGATGTCACCGTGGCAAACGTAGTCCAGAGGGTTTCAGGCGTGTCTCTTGAGCGCAGTAGCAGTGGTGACGGGCAACATGCAATTGTAAGGGGCATGGACAAACGATACAATTACACCCTTGTAAACGGAATTAAAATTCCAAGTCCGGACCCAAAAAACAGGTATGTTCCATTAGATATATTTCCTTCAGATTTACTTGATCGCCTTGAAGTTACCAAAGCCTTAACCCCAAACATGGAGGGCGATGCCATAGGAGGGGTGATGGATATGAAAATGCGTGATGCACCAGACAGGTTTATCTTAAACTTCAATGCGGGCACAGGATACAATCAGTTATTTCTGGATCGCAACTACCTCCTTTTTGGCAAAGACTTAACAGCCTTAAAGTCACCGCGACGAATCCATGGTGACTCATATCGTGCCAATATCAATGATTTTTCTATTGACAACCTGGACTTTAAGGAGGTACGCGCACCTTTGAATCAGGTTTACGGTTTTGCCATAGGAAATCGTTTCATGCGGAATAAGATGGGGGTGATTCTTGCAGGAAGCTACCAGAACACCTACAGAGGTGCCAACTCTCTGTTTTTCGAGACAGATGTTGACCGCAACACCAATAATCCGTTTTATGATGAAGTTCAGATTCGTGAGATCTCTTCAGAACAGTCGCGAGCAGGCATTCATTCAAAGATCGATTACCGCATTAACAAACGTCACAAAATTGACCTGTATAACGCACTAATCTCATTAACAGATATTCAGGCACGTTCACGAATTGACACCAATTTGCGAATCGGGC
>SKYG01000335.1 GCA_007128045.1 Bacteroidales bacterium
TCCGATGATTGCGCTTTTCCCGATTCCGGTAACTACAACCCTTCCCTTACTTTCAACTATTTTTAGAATAGCCCTGGCAAAATTATCGTCGATATGCTCCTTCTGTTTTATGACAGCAGTAGCCTCCATAGAGATGGCATCTAACGCGATTTGTTTTATTTCATTAGCAGTTTTCACGTATATGTAATAAATTAGTTATTTAAATTCTGACTATAGATAATAATTTGATTATTTAAAGGTTAATGACATACAAAGCAGAAGCATATTTCTCCCAAAAAAAGATACCATGGGCGGAATTTAGAGAGTTTGCCGGATCGGAATGCCTGTCTGGATAGAAATTAAAATTAATATTTTGTTAAATTGCTTTTAAGTGCTAAATTTACATACAAACCTACGTGAATTTTCGCAATTACAGATAAACTAGTTGATGTTAGTGGGCTTTTTTTAGTACAAACTATTTATTAAGTTTGTTCTTTCTGATGGCCTTGATGTTTAAAATTATTGATCTCAATGCATATTAAAAGAGATGCATCCTTAAAAACCCTTCTCAAGGATATCTTTGGTTATGTTTCATTTAAAGGTGACCAGGAGGCAATTATCGATAACCTGCTCCTGGGGAATGATACATTTGTGATCATGCCAACAGGGGGAGGGAAGTCAATGTGCTATCAGTTGCCCGCCCTGATCAGCCAGGGGACAGCCATCATTGTATCGCCACTGATTGCTTTGATGAAGAACCAGGTAGATGCCATACGCAATTTTGCCAGCTATAATGGTATTGCGCATGTCCTTAACTCTTCATTGTCAAAGGCTGAAGTTGCAGAGGTCAAGAAAGATCTGGTAAATGGCATTACAAAAATGCTTTATGTAGCCCCTGAGTAATTGAATAAAGAAGAGAATGTAGAATTTTTAAAATCGATAGACATATCTTTTTTTGCTATTGATGAAGCTCACTGTATTTCTGAGTGGGGTCATGATTTCCGCCCCGAGTACCGGCGACTCAGGCCTATTATAGAGGCATTTAAAAAGAAAGTTCCTGTAATCGCCCTTACAGCTACCGCTACGCCAAAAGTGCAGCAGGATATTCAGAAGAACCTGAATATGCAGGATGTTAAAGTCTTTAAATCCTCTTTTAACCGGCCCAATTTATATTATGAAGTCAGACCCAAAACCAGTAATATTAACCGGGATATTATCCGGTTTGTGAAATCACAGGAAGGCAAATCCGGCATTATTTATTGTTTGAGCCGAAAGAAAGTTGAAGAGCTCGCGGAGACATTGCAGGTGAATGGTGTCAGGGCATTACCTTATCACGCAGGGCTTGACTCAGCAGTACGTGTTTCCAACCAGGATCAATTTCTGATGGAAGACGCGGATATCATTGTTGCAACCATTGCCTTTGGGATGGGTATAGACAAACCTGATGTCAGGTATGTCATTCACCACGACATTCCGAAAAGCCTGGAAGCATATTATCAGGAGACAGGACGATCAGGACGTGATGGAGGTGAAGGGAATTGTATCGCCTTTTATTCGTACGACGATATTCAGAAAATGGAAAAGTTTTTGAAGGGTAAGCCTGTTGCTGAGCAGGAAATCGGTACGCAATTATTGATGGAAACTGTTGCTTACTCAGAGTCTTCCATATGCCGCAGAAAGATGTTGCTGAACTACTTTGGGGAGGTTTATGGAAAAGAAAATTGCGGTTCGTGTGATAATTGTTTAAATCCTAAGGAAAAGTTTGAAGGAAAAGAATATATTTGCCTGTTAATTGAAGCTGTTTTAGCGGTAAAACAATTGTTTAAACCCAAACATGTAATTAACTTGCTTATGGGAAAGTCAACTGCAACCATTAAATCGTGCAAGCATAATACGCTTGAGGTATTCGGCAAAGGTGCCGACAAAGATGAGAAGTTCTGGAATGCCGTAATCCGTCAAAGTCTTATCGAAAGGTTGCTGGAGAAGGATATTGAAGATTACGGAACGTTAAAGGTTACCAAAGCGGGTAAAGAGTTTCTTGATACACCCAGGTCGGTTAAAATGAGCAAAGATCACGACTATGACAATCCTGCTGAAGGCGAGGGTATGCCTGGCATAGGTCAGAAAACAAGTGCAACCGACAAGGTTCTTTTTGCACTGCTCAAAGACCTTCGTAAAGAAATAGCCAGGAAAAACAACCTGCCACCTTTTGTGATCTTTCAAGACCCTTCACTGGAGGATATGGCGATACAGTACCCGGTAACCCTGGAGGAGATGAAGCAGATCACCGGAGTAGGCAGTGGAAAGGCAGAACGATTTGGGAGGCCCTTTGTTGAACTTATTGCCAGATATGTCGACGACAATGAGATTGAGCGGCCTATGGATATGGTTGTTAAATCGGTTGTGAACAAATCAGGTGTAAAAGTTTATATCATTCAAAATATTGATCGCAAGGTTTCATTAGAGGACATTGCATTTTCAAAGGGTATTGAGTTTGATGAACTACTTACTGAGATTGAAAGTATCGTTGCTGCCGGTACCAAAATAGATATTCGGTATTACATCAATCAGGTTGTTGAAGTTGATAAGCAGGAAGAGATTTTTGATTATTTTAAGACTGCCGAAAGTGATTCATACGAACATGCTCTTCAGGAACTTGGTGAGGATGATTATACCGAGGAGGAGATCCGGCTTATGCGTATAAGGTTTATGTCGGAAATGGGTAACTGATGCTTGATCCGACCTGAATTAACAGCATGAAAAATACAGAATAAATTCATTTCATTTTTTTCAATTTTATTTACTTATGTCGTTAGAAAACTCTAAACCAGATGACGTGGGGTCTGTACAGCCTCCCGAAAAGCCAAAAGCCAAAAGACAGATTTCTTTTGCATCACTAATTAACGTGTTGCTATTTTGTGGATTGATCGTATTGTATGCCTTGTATTTCTTTAAACTGGATCGAACTGGCGATCAGCAGGAAGAACTTGTTGAAATGAAGGAGAGAGTTGAGGGCGCAACATCTTCCATTGCTTATGTAAATTCAGAACTTCTGTTGGAGGAATATGAACTTGCCATAAAGATGCGTGCGGATTTTGAACGTGAGCAGGCCAGGCTGGAAAATGATCTGAACCGCCGGCAACGAACATTTCAAACGGATGTGGAAGGTTTTCAACGAAGCATCTCCGCAGGTACGATCAGTATTGACAGGGCTGAGGTCAGGGAGCAGGAGTTGATGCAGGTTCAACAAGAGTTGATGCAGCTTTCGGAGACGTATCGTGAACGACTGGGCCGCAAAGAATTTGATATGAATGTTGAATTGCTTTCAAAGATTTCAGATTTTCTGGAACGGTATAACCAGGAACAGGGCTATGATTTTATTTTAGGCTATACCAGGGGAGGAGGGATTTTATATGCTGACAGGCAGCATGACATAACCTTTGACGTGTTAAGCCGTTTGAATTCTGAATACAGGGCTTCACAATAATTCAATGGATGTTATGAAATGGCACATAGCTATCATGCTGTTGTTGGTGTTCTTTGCCCCCTTGATTTTGGTGGGTCAACATGCTGATCGCCCCTCTTATGTGTTGGTTATCCATGGAGGTGCAGGTAATATTCCCGAAGCTTCGCTGAATGAGGATGCCCTTGAGGCATACCAGAACGCACTTCAGGAGGCACTGGATGCAGGTGGGTCTGTTCTGAAGTCGGGTGGCACAAGTCTGGATGCGGTCGGGATCGCAGTAAAGATTCTCGAGGATTCTCCGCTTTTTAATGCTGGCAGGGGTGCTGTATTTACGATAGAAGGAACCAATGAACTCGATGCGGCAATCATGTGTGGAAAAACCCTGGACGCCGGAGCCGTAGCTGGTGTTACAACCCTGAGGAATCCAATAGATGCAGCCCGGAAGGTGATGGAACAATCACCTCATGTATTACTAATTGGCAAGGGTGCAGAGCAATTTGGCTATGAACAGGGTGTGGAGGTGGTTCCCCCTTCATATTTTTTTGACCAGCGCAGATGGGATCAATATCGTGACCATATTCGCAGAAATCAGCAATATCGTGGTTATAATGACCCAGATTATAAAATGGGTACTGTTGGTGCAGTAGCTTTGGATATGGAAGGCAACCTGGCTGCCGCTACATCTACAGGTGGTATGACCGGGAAAAGGTATGGACGGGTAGGAGATGTGCCAATTATCGGGGCCGGAACTTACGCAAACAATGCATCATGTGCAGTGTCAGCTACCGGACATGGAGAGTTCTTTATCAGACACGTTGTTGCTCACACGGTATCCGCCATGATGATGTACGGAAATGTCGCACTTGATGTTGCTGCTAATGGTGTCGTTCAGCAATTAAAAGAAATTGATGGTAATGGAGGCTTGATTGCCGTTGATAAAGAAGGCAATATAAGTATGCCCTTTAATACTGCTTCTATGTTTCGCGGATATGTAACATCCGATGGTGACCAATACATTGGAATATTTGCTGACTAAAAGGGTCAGTATACTCCTAAATGACCGTTTTTATCGCAGATTTTGCAGATCAACACATTTGCTAAGCGTTTGATTATTTGTAAAAATAATCGACCTTGCTCTGTGCAATCACCGGGAAAGTTTTTCAAGGTGGGCTTAAAAGATTATTGATAAGCCGGGGTATATCATACAGGCAGAGGCATACATATCGTTTACTGATTGGTATATTTCAATACTTCATCGGTAAAATACTCAATGCTTACGCCAGCCTGGGAAAACATCAGCTCTGACTCCATGCCAGCGTGGTATTTTTTTTCACAAACGACCCTTCTGATACCACAGTTAATGATCAGCATGGCACAAACACGGCAAGGTGTCATGCGGCAATACAGCGTTGCGCCTTCAATGCTGATGCCAAGCCTTGCCGCCTGACAGATGGCGTTTTGTTCTGCATGCACTGTACGAACACAATGCATGGTGGTATGTCCATCCTCGTGAAGCATCTTCTTCATCTGATGACCTACGTCATCACAATGGGGGAGGCCTTTGGGTGAACCAACGTATCCGGTAACCAATATCTGCCGGTCTCTGGCAATTACACAACCACTTCTCCCCCGGTCGCAGGTTGCTCTCTTGCTTACAGTATGGGCTATTTCCATAAAGTATTCATCCCAGCTGGGTCTTGTATATCCTGACGTTTCCATGTGTTATTTCATTATAAGTGTTTGAAAGTCTGAAAGTCTGAAGGTCTGAAAGTCTGAAGGTCTGAAAGTCTGAAGGTCAAAAAGTGTAGTTCTGAGCGAACATGCATGCGCTTATTCCATCATGTTTGGTTGGTTCCTTGTTCCAGATACCTGTTGATAAATTCTTCGATTTGTGCATTCAATAATTCAATGCTACCGTTATTGAAAATCGTGTAGTCAGCCTGTTTGATGCATTCTGAAAGATTTTGCTTGTTTGGATCGCTGGAGTGCATTTCACGGTCTTCGTTTTCTTTGAATGTGTCGAATGTGATCCTGTCGGTTTCAGAGTTACGCAATTTTATTCGTGAATACCTGATATCTTGATCAGCATCTACAGCCAGCAACACGAACCCCTCTTTATTTCGCAGTGCTTCTATTTCTCCCGGCGTGCGGATACTTTCTATAACACAATTTCCGCCTGTTTCGGAAGCCTTTTGATATAGTTTCTCAATTATATAGGATGGACCATTGTCGGCCCTGAGTTTATTGGCGACCTCCACCATCGTATCACGATTAACCGGTTGTTTCTGCCTGATAATCTCCTCCAACAGAAATGCACGTACGGAAAAGTGGTTAAACCCCTTATGTTGAATAAGATAATCGACAATCGTACCCTTGCCGGCTCCTAATGTGCCGGTAATACCTATAATAACCATGTTTTTATGTGTTTAAAATTGTCTGAAGGTTTGAAGGTTTGAAGGTCTGAAGGTTTGAAGGTTTGAAGGTCTGAAGGTCTGAATGTTTGAAGGTCTGAATGTCTGAAGGTCTGAATGTCTGAAGGTCTGAATGTTTGAAGGTTTGAAGGTCTGAAGGTTTGAAGGTCTGAAGGTCTGAAGGTTTGAAGGTCTGAATGTTTGAAGGTCGTTTATGGTTTAACCTGGCAACCCGGCAACTTCGTAACCAATCAATAACCCTACGGGACATGCCAAGTCCTGTCCCAACAGATCAACAGATCAACA
>SKYG01000324.1 GCA_007128045.1 Bacteroidales bacterium
CAGGCTGCGCCAGGGGTTATTACTGGTCAACCCCTTCGGGGTTGTGAAAGGCTCCGATAACCCCGAAGGGGTTAACCAGAAATATCCATGGGTGGAACCCTTGGTACCAGGCCGAAGTGCTCTACCGTACTACAACCCTGGAAGGGTTGGACTACGAGAGCCAGAAGTACCGCCAGTGGTTTTCACCGGAGGCAGAAAGCCAGGCGTTGAGGGCGACTACCTTTAGAGTCGAAAAATAATAAGAGGCTGTTCTATAAGAGATAGCGTTCATCAAAATCGATATTAAACTCACGCAACAACTGTACGTACTCTTCTTTGAATGTCACTTTCTTGTGGTGCCATTCCTGTCGTTTGATGTAATTTGTCAGGTTCTTTTTTGCACTGATAGAATAGGTAAATGCACCATATCCGTTTTGCCATCCAATAAAATCAGGAAACAACCTTTGCTGCTTTATCCATAGCGAACTGGCCACTTTTATGTCTTTCACAAGAGATGCAAGAGAAACACTCGGATGGAGATGTGTGGCGATATGTATATGGTTGTCAACACCATTGATTTCGTAAACCACGCAATTCTTTTTGCGGATGATGGCTGCTGCATATTTGAAAAGCTTTTCCCGGTTTTCACGAAGTAGTGTGTTTCTGGCGTATTTCGTATTAAAGACGATCTGATACAGTATTTGAGTATATGTTGACATAAACTATGCGAATGATTACCAATTCTATGATTTTTTTCAAAAATACTGATTACATCCGTAATATTATTTACCGGAAAGCAAATAAAAAAACATTAAACGAACTCAGAACATACTAATACTATAATAAATAGCCTGACTATCATTTGATAATCAGGCTATTCTAGTAGCGGGGATAGGATTCGAACCTATGACCTTCGGGTTATGAGCCCGACGAGCTACCTCTGCTCCACCCCGCAGTATGTTGTTTGGGTTGCAAATATAGTCATAATAATCAACCAGACCAAATACTAAAAAAATATTTTCGTAAAATGACTACCTTTGTAATCAAATTAGATTGACGCTCAGACTTTCAGACTTTCAGACGCTCAGACTTTCACCATAAACCTTAAACCTTCGACCTTCGACCTTCGACTTTCGACCTTCGACCTTCGACTTTCGACCTTCGACTTTCAACCTTAAACCTTCAAAAATGCACCGATCCGGCTTCGTAAACATTCTAGGAAAACCCAATGTCGGGAAATCGACCCTGATGAATGCCTTGTTGGGGCAAAAGCTTTCCATTATAACCCCCAAGGCACAAACTACCAGGCATCGTATTATGGGTATTGCCAATGGGGAAGACTACCAAGTGGTATTCTCCGACACTCCCGGCGTGCTTAAACCAAATTATAAGCTTCAAGAGCAAATGATGCGCTTTGTACATAGCACCCTGGAAGATGCCGACTTGTTTATTGTGCTGACAGAAATCCACGATGACTTCGATGATGAATCTATACTCGTAAAGATCGGACATAGCAACATACCCGTAATGGTGCTGATCAACAAAGTAGATCTGGCATCCCAGGAAGAGGTTGTAAGAAAATGCGAACAATGGAAACAACAACACCCTGGATGGATGGTACTTCCCATATCTGCCCTGCGAAACTTCAACCTGGATCAGGTGTTCAGCAAGATTCTGGAGCTGATACCCGAATCACCGCCATATTATCCCAAAGATGAAGTAGCAGACAAGCCTGTTCGCTTCTTCGTCGCAGAGATGGTGAGGGAAAAAATCCTGATGAATTACCAAAAAGAGATCCCTTATTCTGTAGAGGTGGTGGTTGAGTCATTCAAAGAGGAGGAGGCCATAGTTCATATCCGGTGTATTATTCATGTTGCCCGTGAAACACAGAAAGGCATCATCATTGGTCACCAGGGAAAAGCACTGAAAAAGGTAGGAACCGAAGCACGCAAGGATATAGAAACCTTTCTCGAAAAAAAGGTGTTTTTAGAACTTCATGTAAAGGTGAGCAAAAACTGGCGTGAAAACGACCTGCAACTCCGTCGCTTTGGCTACTAACCCTGATTTATAGTACACTATCTCCGCAACACCAAACAAATCAACAAATGAAACGGACAGGCCAAGTCCTGTCCCTACAAAAACCACAATCAAACAATTCAACAATTCAACAACTCATCACCTCAACAATTTATTATGCCAAACATCGTAGCAATTGTAGGTCGTCCAAATGTAGGAAAATCGACCCTGTTTAACCGGCTCACCCAACAACGCGCTGCCATCGTGGAGCCAACGGCCGGTGTGACCCGCGACCGGCATTATGGCAAGAGCGATTGGAATGGGATAGACTTCTCTGTGATTGACACTGGCGGATATGTGATGGGGTCGGATGACATTTTCGAATCGCAGATCCGAAGTCAGGTGCTTATTGCCATTGAAGAGGCAACAGTCATTCTCTTTCTGGTCGATAGTATTGAAGGGGTAAACCCTATGGATGAAGAAGTGGCCGACATGCTCAGAAGAAGTGGCAAACCGGTTTTTTTGGTCGCCAACAAAGCTGATAACAGCCGAATCATGAATGATGCCAATGTATTTTATGAGCTGGGGCTTGGCACAGTATTCCCGGTATCTTCTATTAACGGCAGCGGAACGGGCGACTTGCTTGATGAGGTGGTGAAGGCTTTGGAAAAAATTCCTGACGAGGAACCGGAAGAAGAATTGCCAAAAATTGCGGTAATTGGCAGGCCAAACGTCGGCAAGTCTTCTCTGATCAATGCCCTTATTGGTGAGGAACGAAATATCGTTACCAATATTCCCGGAACCACCCGCGACTCTATATTTACACGGTATAATAGTTATGGTTTCGATTTTTACCTGGTCGACACGGCAGGCCTGCGGAAAAAGGGTAAGGAAATGGAAAACATTGAATTTTACTCCGTTATGCGGTCGGTAAGGGCCATAGAAAATGCCGATGTATGCCTGCTGGTAACTGATGCCACCCAAAACTTTGAATCACAAGACCTCAACATCTTTACACTAGCCGCGAGAAACCACAAAGGGGTAGTCATCCTTGTAAACAAATGGGACCTTGTTGAGAAGAGCACCCAATCAACAAAAGAATATGAAACCCGTATTCGTGAAAAAACCGCTCCGTTTCAGGATATACCGATTATCTTCACCTCGGCACTGACAAAGCAACGTGTATATAAAGCCGTGGAGACAGCACTGGAGGTGTACCAAAACCGGATAAGAAAAATTAGCACCTCGCAGCTTAACGATATCTTGCTGCCGATCATCGCTGCAACACCCCCCCCTTCGGTAAAAGGTAAGTATGTAAAAATCAAGTATGTCACACAGCTACCCACCCACTTCCCAGCATTCGCATTTTTCTGTAACCTGCCGCAATATATAAAGGAAGCCTACACACGCTTTCTGGAAAATCAAATCAGGAAAAAATGGGATTTTAAAGGCGTACCGGTGAAGATATATTTCAGGAAAAAGTAAACATTCTGTTTAACTGTTTAATTGTTGAATTGTTGAACTGTTTAAACAGGGGTTTTTGTATGGGCAGGACTGGGCCTGCCCCGACATATGACAGGATTAATTGTAGGGACAGGACTGGGCCTGTCCACATAATGGTAAGGACTGGGCCTTTCCTGATAGATTGTTGAACCGTTGAATAGGTAAAATGTTTTATGGATAGTAAAGAAGCCCCTCGAATTGACAAGTGGTTATGGGCGGTACGGATTTTTAAAACCCGCAGCCAGGCCACCGAAGCATGCAGATCGGGAAAAGTAAAGGTTGACGACCAGCCGGTAAAGCCATCACGGAGCATAAGCACCGGCATGTTGATTACTGTACAGTCAGGACCAATAAAGCGGCAGTTCAGGGTTGTCGGGATTCTACACAACAGGGTTGGGGCCAAGCTGGTATCACAGTATATGGAAGACCTCACACCGGAAGAAGAATACCATAAACTTGAAATAATCAGGTCAAACCAGATGCGGCGCGACAGGGGCGCCGGCCGTCCAACCAAGAAAGAACGCAGGGAAATGGATTCATGGTTTGATGGAGATTGAGTTTCAATAAACTGTTATGCCCCTCTATCGTAAGTAACGGACTTCTCTGGTCATGTGATACGCTCGTGGTAAACCCATCCTATTACTTCTTGAGCCGCCCCAGTTCATCAAGTTGGCGCTGTATGGTGACCTCATTCTCATGCTGATGGGTAACATCAATGATCAGGCCTTCGATAAACAAAAGCTTATCATGTTCGTCAAATACACCAACCGCATTTTCTTTTACCCATTTTATGTCATCTGACTTTGTAATGATCCGGTAGGTAATTTGATAATGCAATTTGCTGTCAACTTTTTTAGACACCAAATCCAGCACCTTACGACGGTCTTCAGGATGAATAATACGTGCATAGGACAGCACGTGGCTGTTTGTGAGCTCTTCGACGGAATATCCTGTTAGCGCTTCACAGCCCTTGCTCACAAACAGCATGGTCCAATATTTATCATTGCGGCACCTGAAAGCCATCCCAGGAAGGTTACCCATCAGGGTCGAGAGTTGGCGTTCAGACTCCTGTAACTTTAATGTATAGGATGATTTGGTCTCTTCAATTTTTCGAAGGCTCGATCTGATCAAAAAGAACAGCATGGTTCCGGTTACAGTCACAAAGAATCCACCTTTGTATATATGTGCCATCCGCATTCCAGAGAAATCTGAGATCCATAACGTAAGCAGCCAGTCAGACCAAATAATCCATAAAAAGCCGAATACCACATATAACAAGGTAATTCTTACAGCCGGTGTCCATCTGATCCAGTTCATAAAATACGTCAATAGAAATCAATAAAGCAAAAAGTACCGAAAGTTAATGAAAATCCATACACTCATAACAATTTATTATATATTTGCCTGAATCATGTAAAGAACCTTTAACCCTGGAAACCCGGTAATCCGGCAATCCGGCAATCCTCGGTCTGTAGGAGATCTCTCGCTAACGCTCGAGATGATAGGTGCTATGAATCCGCATCCCGAATACCTAAAACCCACAACCCATGAAAGACATCAAGCAATTTATTGAAAGCAACAAGGAGCAGATATTATCTGACTTGTTTGAACTGATCCGCATTCCTTCAATCAGTTCAAAAGAATCCCATAAAGATGATATGTATAAGGCAGCTTCCTGGATCAGGGAACATCTTCTAAAGAAAGGTGTCGACAAGGCCGAAGTGATGGAGACGAAAGGTCATCCGGTAGTGTATGCAGAGAAGATACTGGATACATCACTGCCCACGGTACTGGTATATGGTCATTATGACGTACAGCCTGCCGAACCACTTGATCTGTGGAAATCACCCCCATTTGAGCCGGAAATAAGAGATGGTAAGATATTTGCCAGAGGAGCTGATGACGACAAAGGTCAGTTCTTTATGCATGTTGCCGCTTTCGAATACCTGCTGGAGACAAAGCAGTTGCCATGTAATGTTAAGTTTATGATCGAAGGGGAAGAGGAGATCGGATCACCCAGTCTGGGGGCCTTCATGGAGGAGCACCGGGAATTGCTTTCTGCTGATGTTATACTTGTTTCTGACACATCCATGCTCGCACCCGACAATCCCTCCATAACAACAGGTTTGAGAGGTTTGTCGTATGTGGAGGTACATGTAACCGGGCCGAATCGCGACCTGCACTCAGGTCTGTATGGTGGTGCCGTAGCCAATCCTCTGAATGTATTGTGTAAACTCATCGGTAGTTTGACCGACGACGATGGCAAGATCACCGTAAAAGGATTCTATGATGACGTGGAAATCCTGAGCAAGGAAGAAAGGGCTGAGATGGCACGTGCACCTTTCGACGAAGAGGCCTACAAAAAGGAATTGGATATTGAAGAAGTATATGGAGAACGAGGATATTCAACGTTAGAAAGAACCGGCATCAGACCCAGCCTCGATGTGAATGGCATCTGGGGTGGTTATACAGAAAAAGGAGCCAAGACAATTCTACCTTCAACGGCTCATGCTAAGATATCTATGAGGCTTGTGCCGCACCAGGATTCCAACAAAATAACAGAGGTATTTAAACAACATTTTCTATCTATCGCACCAAACTATGTTAAGGTAGAGGTCGATTTTCTGCATGGCGGAGAAGGGTATGTATCGCCAACCA
>SKYG01000016.1 GCA_007128045.1 Bacteroidales bacterium
GATCGGATGGTTTCCTTGATAGATTCCAGAGAGATGGTGGTAAAATACTCTTGATTCACTTCCATTAATGGTGCTAATCCGCATGCTCCAATACAAGAAACAACTTCGAGGCTGAACAGCCCTTCTTTATCAGTTTCTCCAGTTTTGATCTTTAGCAGCTTTTCCAGTTCGTGCAATATGGTTCCTGCACCAGCCACATGACATGCGGTACCATGGCACAGGCGTATGTGATAACGCCCGACCGGACCGAAGCGAAAATTGTCATAAAAAGTAGCAACACCGTAAATCTTATTTATGCTGATACCCAAATAAGAAGCTACTTGCCTGATCAGCTCTTCAGATAAATATCCATAGGTTACCTGAATCTGTTGAAGCAAAGGAATCAGATCCTCACGCTGTCGATTGGGAAATTTTTCAAATATATGTTGCGGGTCAGGCTTCATACAGGGTAAGTTGATATTAATTTCACAATAGTTGACTCTATGAGATGTTTAATTGCCATGAGTTATAGAAATTCATTGACTTATAGGCTATAGGACATTGCATCTATCGCAACAAAAATAAATAAAAAAGATCAGACTGCCAGATATATTCACGATTAATGATGACCTGAGGTGCTTTAATGTTATTAAGATTAAGTCTTAAAAGGATAGATTGCATAAAGATGTTAAGCAATTAACTGATTTTTTCAATAGCTTTGAGTATTTTTGTTGCAACAAACTGACATTGAACAAAGCGCCCATTATGAACAAACCATTGGTTGAGATTACCATCTGTATGGGTAGTAGTTGCTTTTCAAGGGGCAATAAACGCCTTTTACAGGTTGTACAAGATTATCTGAAAGAAAAAGGATTGTCTGATTCGGTGGTTTTCAAGGGTTCGCATTGCATGGCTTTCTGCGATAAGGGCCCGATTCTTAAAATTGACGGGAAAGTATATCAACATATAGACAATACAAAGGTAAGCGAGATACTCGAAGCTTATTTTTCATCATAATGCATGAGCTGTTATGCGTATAATTCATATTGACAATCAGTTATGTACACAGTCATATGCCTGCATCAGAGAATGTCCGGTAAAAGCCATCTCAGTGACTAGTGATGATGGCATGCCTGCTGTCAATCATGATCGCTGCATTGGCTGTGGAAGCTGTATCAATGTATGTGGTTCTTCAGCAATTATCAATCAGAGCGCCGTTGACGCCACCATTGATCTGATCAAATCAGAACATAAAGTAGCGGCCATTATTGATCCCACTATAAGTGGCGAATTCCCTGATATCCTTGACTATAGAAAGTTCGTAGAAATGATCCGGTCACTTGGATTCGATTATGTGAATGAGGTGTCTTTTGGCGTAGACCTGGTGGCGAAAAAATACAGAGAGCTTTTCGGGAATTTTAAAGGCAAATACTACATCATGGCCAATTGTCCGAGTGTGGTAAGCTATATTGAAAAATTTCACCCCGACCTGATCGATAATCTGGCGCCAATTGTCACTCCTATGACTGCCATGGCTAAAGTGGTACGGGCTGCCTATGGCGACGACCTGAAGGTGGTATATGTAGGTCCATGCCTGTCGGCAAAATATGAGGCTACATTACATGCGAACGATGGTAAGGTCGATGCAGTACTCACGTTTCTCGGGCTAAGAAAGATGTTTGAGCTCTACCAGATAAAAGAATCAAAAGTTGAGTATTCAGAATTTGATCCCCCGATAGGCAATCTGGGTTCACTATACCCTCTGAGCCGGGGACTGTTATATGCCGGTGGATTACAGGATGACCTTCTTAAAGGTAATGTGATCACTGTGGAGGGAAAAGAGAATATGATTGAATCACTTGAAGAGTTCGACCGGTATACAGAAAACATAAAACAACATTTCAATATCTTTTATGATGAAGGCTGTTTGATGGGTCCAGGAACGACCGACAAATCATTGAAATTTCTGAGGAGGACGATGGTTGTTGACTATGCCAAAAAGCGCCTGTCTGATTTTGATCAGGCACAGTGGGAAAAAGAAATGAAAAAATATGGCGACATAAGTCTAGGCAGAGAATTTAAACGAGATGACCAGCGGTTGCCTGTTCCTGACAGTGACAGGATTGAAGAAATACTGAAAAGCATTGGAAAAGACGCCAACCAAATGGCATCGTGCAATGCCTGTGGATTCAGAAGTTGCAAGGATTTTGCAATTTCTGTCAGTCAAGGCCTCATCAAACCAGATATATGTCTGACCTACTCACTAAAAAGCAAACAGGATTATATCCGGACACTAAAGAACAACAACAACAAACTTAAGAAGCAACAGGAGGAATTGATAGAGTCAGACAAGGCGTTACAACGTGAGAATAAAAAGCTGAAGATGTCGTTGGACACAACTTCTGCCCTGTTGCAAAACCTTCCATCGGCAGCAGTTATCGTTGACGATAAATTAAAGGTTGTTGAGTCAAACCAAAGCTTTGTCAAGGTATTGGGAGAAGACGCCCAACTTATTAATGATGTCATTCCCGGTTTGATCGGGGCAGACCTCAAAACTCTTTTGCCATTTAGTATTTACAATCTCTTTACATATGTTCTTGAAAATGATGAACATGTAATTGGCAAGGATGTAAACCATGGTGATAGTTTGCTGAATGTGAGCATTTATTCCCTGAAACCAAACAAGATTGTTGGCGCTGTTTTCCGAGACATGTATGTGGCTGAGGTACGGCAGGAAGAGATCGTTAACAGGGTTACCGACGTAATTGATGAAAACCTGAAGATGGTGCAGAATATCGCGCTCCTGCTGGGTGAAGGCGCAAGTACTACCGAAAAAATGCTTAACTCCATCATCGAAACATATAACAAGATAAAGAAACCCTGACTTAATTATGAATGAGCTTTTTTATATTGAGGTTGGCTCATTACAAAAGAGTCATGCCGGTGAACGAATATGTGGCGATGTCTTTGTTTCACAAAAAGTCAAGGAAGAGAAAAGGACAGTCGTCGTATTGTCTGATGGGATGGGACATGGCGTTAAAGCAAATTTGCTGGCCACCCTTACGGCTACCATGGCATTAAATTTTACCAGAGAACACAAAGATGCCAAAAAGATCGCAGAGATTATCATGAAAACCTTGCCAATATGCAGCGAGCGCAAGGTGAGCTATGCAACTTTTACGATTGTTGATATTGAAGATGACGGCCAGACGACCATCCTTAATTATGACAACCCTGATTGTATTATTCTCAGGGGACAGGAAATCTATCATCCTGAGTGGCATACTATGTTGCTTGATACCACCAATGAGCAGGAAAAAGAAATCAAAGCGTGTACGTTTAAAGCCCAAAAGGAAGACCGGATTATCATGATGAGTGATGGTATCTCACAATCAGGTCTTGGAAGAGGCACATACCTCCTGGGCTGGGGTGTTGAAGATGTTACTGGCCTGGTGCTTAAGATGGTTCAGGAGCAGCCGGAAATATCCGCTTCGAAGCTTTCAACCATGATTGTCAATAAAGCGCATGCCAATGATGGCTACCAGGCCAAAGATGATATGAGTTGTGTTACGATCTATTTCAGGGAACCCAGAAGGCTGTTGCTTTGTTCCGGACCTCCGTTCGAGCGAAGCAAGGACAAGAAGCTTGCTGAGGTGGTGCAGTCATTTTCGGGTAAAAAACTGATTTGCGGTGGCACCACCGCTGATATCGTAGCACGTGAGCTGGGCTTATCTATAAAAGACTCCCTTGAATTTGATGACCCGGACCTGCCTCCGATATCGCATATGGAGGGTGTAGACCTGGTTACAGAGGGCATTTTGACACTAAGCAAGGTGTCTCAGACTCTGGAGAAATATTCTGCCAGGTCTACGGACCTGGGTAAAGGCCCTGCCGATCGTATCGTAAAGATGTTCCTTGAAAGTGACGAGATAAATTTCTGGGTTGGTACAGCTGTCAATGTGGCTCATCAGGACCCAAACCTGCCAGTAGAGCTGGAGATAAGGCGTACGGTGGTAAAAAAGATCGCACGGATGCTGGAGAAAAAGCTTCTGAAAGAGGTTACCCTGCACTTTATATAATCTAACCTGCATAATTCAGGCCATCTGCCGCGTTGCGAAAGCCTTGAAATAGAATACTATGTCTGCGGCTTCCGACGCCTTGCATCTGACCAGATTATAATGCCTGAATAATGCAGGCTAACGGCTCAAATTATTGTAGTATTTTTGCCTGCTGTAAACAGCGGACCCATGAACACCGATAATTTATATATGCAACGTTGCCTTGACCTGGCAATGAATGGATTGGGCCAGGTAGCTCCAAACCCCATGGTAGGCTGCGTTATTGTATATGAGCAGACAGTAATTGGTGAAGGCTACCATAAATATGCCGGAGAGGCACATGCTGAAGTCAATGCCATTGCGTCGGTGGCTAATCAAGAACTTCTTAAAGAGTCTGTGTTGTATGTCAACCTGGAACCTTGTGCACACTATGGTAAAACACCCCCCTGCACCAACCTGATTGTCGACATGGGCATCCCGAAAGTTGTGATCGGAACCCAGGACCCATTTCCTGATGTATCAGGTAAAGGAGTAGGGATACTTCGCAGCGCAGGATGCGAAGTAGTTGAGGGTGTGCTCTTCGAAGAATCCAGACATCTGAACAGACGTTTTTTTACCTTTCATGAAAAGAAGCGGCCTTATATAATTCTTAAATGGGCACAAACAGCTGATGGCTATATAGACATCCTGAGACACCCCGAAGCAGAAAACCGCCCAACCTGGATCACCAGTGAAAAACTTCGATTGCTTGTACATAAATGGCGGGCTGAAGAACCAGCTATCATGACAGGTACCAACACCGCACTCCTGGATAATCCCCACCTAAATATCCGCGACTGGCACGGTAAACAACCTGTCAGAATCGTACTCGACAGATCCTGCAGACTACCCGCATCGCTGCATGTTTTCGACAATTCACAACAAACCATCATCTTTAATACATTAAAAGATGAAACCAAGGGGTTGAATCAATGGATAAGAATACCCTTCGACGACTCAGTGCTTTTGCATATGATGAATACATTGTACAAGCTGAATATTCAATCTGTATTCGTAGAAGGTGGAAGACAACTATTACAGTCATTCATAGATCATAAGCTGTGGGATGAGGCCAGGGTGTTTATCGGACAACAAACCTTCGGAAATGGCTGCCCTGCTCCGTCGATAAACAAATTATCCCCTTTGCCAATCAATTTGGGAGATGAACAATTTTTTCTCTACACGAACATGACATGCCCATAACAACCGGTCGAAGGTCATTTCAACAATTCAACAATTCAACAACTCAACAACCCAACTCCCCATGGTTTACCTCATCTTAGCCATCATTTTTTCCACAGCCATAGTGATCAGTTTCAGGCTATTTACGAATTTTAAGATAGATAATCTTTCGGCGATTGCCATCAACTACCTGTTTGCTGCTATCATGTCGTTTGTAATCTATCAGGGAGATGTCTCATTCACTGCCATTCCTTTCAAGCCATGGTTTCCGTATGCCTCGGTAATCGGCTTTACCTTTATACTCGTATTTATGGTCTTTGCACTTTCTTCGCAAAAGGCCGGGGTGGCGGTTACAGCTGTTTCGAGCAAGATGTCGGTAGTCATACCCGTAAGTTTCGGAATATTGGTATACGCTGAAGTGATCAATGTGATGAAGATTTCCGGCATTATAGCATCATTGCTCGCATTTTACCTTACGTTCAAGAAAAAGGGAAACCAACGAATCGACAAACGTGTACTCATACTTCCTGTGTTGTTGTTTCTGGGAAATGGGGCCAACGATACGCTGACCAAGCACGCGCAGAAGTTTCATGTCGGCGATGAAACACTGCTGTTTTTGGGCACCGTTTTTCTGTCATCAATGGTCATTGGTGGAGTAATTTTACTCTATAAGGTTCTTAGAAAACAGAAATCCATAGGTTATCGAAGCGTAATTGCAGGAGCCTGGCTCGGCTTTCTGAATTTCTTTTCCAGTTATTTTTTTCTTCTTGGGATGGGTGTGTACGACAGTTCTGTGTTCTTTCCGATTTTCAACGTTAGCATTGTAAGCCTTGCCGCCCTGGCGGGATTTATTTTCTTTCGCGAACGGTTAAGTCTGATAAACTGGACA
>SKYG01000091.1 GCA_007128045.1 Bacteroidales bacterium
TGCCGGAAAAGAAATAGACGAAGAAAAACCAAACGAAAAAGACAGTTTTCCGGCAGAAATCCCTTCACAGTTTCTAAAACCAGGCCTGGCAGGATACACGTACTTCCCTTCATCACGAACAATCCATTCTTGCGCATTGCAAATGTAGTCCAAGGCAAAAAATACCTCATCAGGATAACAAAAGATGGAAAGTTCACCCAGTCCTCCCAAGTTATTCTGTCCATGAGAAAACACCACGTTCTCTATATGAAGCTCGGTCATCCATGCCCCCATCCTTAACACATGCAAATCGGGCTTGTATGTTTGAAAGTCTGCCTGATAGACCACGCCATCATGCTCAACATCAAAAGAATATAAATAGAAGATGGTGTCTGAATGTTCGCCATTAAAGACGACGATACTGGCTTCTGACAGGTCTACAACAAGATGATAAGAGGAGGATATGACCTCGAAACGGTCTTTCCCTGAATAATTTAACAGCGGTTGCGGACTGGCAGCAGAGGAATTCATATTCCCGAACAAACATATCGCAACACAACAAACAAGGATTGTTGTGATTGTTTTGCTCATGATTCTAATTCCTTTTATAGGCCGGGTTTCTCTGCGGTATGATCGCTTCGGTTTCCTGCAGGCGTTTTTCAAGCATTTCACGGAGTTCAGCGAAGCGTTTGGGATCAGTGGTGGTTTTATCATGCAGTTCACCCAGGTCGACGGCCAGGTTGTATAGCTCATAGCGGTCAGAACCATCGGGTTGGTCGGCAAAGAACCGGATCAGCTTCCAGTCGCCCTTGCGGAGGCTGGCAGCAGGAGTCGATCTCAACGGCAGCGTCATCCCGTCATACGGACGGGTGTCCTGGTTATGCGGGAAGCAGCAAAATATCTCATCGCGCGCAGCCTATCCCACGAATGGAAAAAACAACTATCACCTTGTCCACGTGCCGGCCGGTGATTGCACCATGGCATCCTGTGCGATATATGGTATGGCATTGTCCTGGCCCAGGGTATATCCCCATTTGTCAATATAAGATTGTGGGGGCTGAAAATCATCCCCAATACGGTTCAGGTGGTTTTGCAGTTCTGCATCCAACTGTTCTTGCAGAGAAGCATAAGCCGGGTCATCAATCAGGTTGTTCAACTGCCAGGGGTCTTGCTGGTCATCGAACAATAGCCATGGCCCCTGCAGGTTGCGCACATAGGTGTACTGGCTGGTGCGTAAAGAGCGATGGGCATCACCCTGTCCGACAATAGGCGCCACCGACATATACAATACGGAGCGGTCTGCGATTTCCTTAGGATCAAAAACCAGGTTTGACATGTCTTCCCCCTCTACAGAACCTGGAATGTTAATCCCGGCAAGGGCAAGCATTGTAGGAAGGATGTCGACGGTATTCACGGGGGTATCAACAACACGCCCCCGGGCTCCGTGTGCTTCAGGATACCGCAGCAGAAACGGCACCTGAGCTGACTCGGCCCAGGCCACCTGTTTCCATTCGTGCGGGTCGCCGTGCGAGCGCAACATGCCGCCATGGTCGGAAGTAAATATAAAAATGGTGTTATCCGCGATCCCGGCATCTTCAACCGACTGCATCAATTCTCCCACACAACGGTCTAACGCTGCCCCGTGGGCATAATAATGGCTCAGATGTCTCCGGGCTTCCTCAGCATATTGCGCTGGAACATTGGGTGGCAATATGATCTCCTCTGCCGGGTACATCGCCCTGAATTCCTCGGGGGCAGGAGGAGAAGCGGGATGGGGAGGCCCATAAGACAACATCAGCAGGAATGGACTGCTGTTACCGGCATGATCCTGTATATATTGCGAGGCATCCTTTGTTTGGGCAAAGGCATCATAGCCTTCCCAGAATTGCATTTCGTCAGAATCGCCGGTAAAATAATGCGACCGGGGGTTGTTGTGGTCGCACTCTGCCGCTTTCCAGTAATCCCAGCCCTGGCGACGCTCTCGGGGAATGAATGCACTGCGCCCATGTCCATCGAGATGCCATTTGCCGATGTAGCCGGTATCATATCCGGCATTGCCAAAGATCTCCGGCATGCACAACTCTTCTGCAGGCAAATACAGATCGTTGACAAACATCCCTGTTGAGGTAGGATAGCGTCCGGTCATCAAGGCAGCCCGGTAGGGTGTACACAACGGACATACTGCCACTGTGTTGCGAAAATAAAGGCTTTCCGCAGCCAACCGGTCAATATTTGGGGTATGGCTGTTCGGATTACCTGTATACCCAAAGGCAGAAGCCCGCCACTGATCAGCAAAAACATACACGATATTGGGCTTTCTCCTGCCTCCCTTGCATGAAGAGAGGACTGGAGACAATGCAATGGCCGCACCTCCAATGGCAGCACTCCTGAGAAACTCCCGGCGTTTGATTCCAGGAGAGTGGCCAGCTCCGGTCTTTGTTACGTTATTTTTCATCTGTTTATTTTTTTCCTTCGACTTTCGACCTTCGACCTTTGACCCCCATGAAAAACAATCATGCGTCTGTGTGTCAAAGCGTTTGTCCCCGAACAATCGGGATCTTCGACATGGGCATTTCGTGTGGTTTTTTGTTGGATGTAAATATGTCCACAATTTCTGAAAAAAAAACAAAGCTGGCTATGTGAGATGTACCAGAAACTTTTAAAATCGTTCCAAAACGGGCAAATAATTTAGCGTAGAGTCCTGCGCCACATCTCAAATCAACTAATACATCTTTTTTTTAATTTTCGCAACAACTATGATCAAGTGTAAAGATAAAATTCCTGAAGGAGAAACTGATAAATAAACATCTCATTTTTCTGGGATTATTGTTCCTTTTGGCATAACGCTTCCATTATCACGCAACCCAGGCTTTGAAAACATCTGTAAGGCACTGACAGAAGAGGACTATGAAAAAATTCATAAGGTAATAAACGGAAACTTACTTCAGCGCTTTAAAATAAATTATCTTTGGCGCACGGCTGGGCGAATTCAGCAGGGAGCACAAACTCACCACCGAAGATTTTGAGATGCTGGTGGTAGCAGAGAAATAACAAGGACGCGCTTATCATACGCCAATGGCACAAAGCCTAAAACGACGTAAGCCTTCAGGTAGGTTCGGGCATGTTTAGCCTGCTGGGCCTCAATGGCGCAGGCAAATCAACCCTTATGCACACCCTGGCAACCCTGCAGGAGGCCGACAACAGTCAAGCCTTCCTCGACAGGTTTTAACGTTACTTGAGAAATGAATATTATCAGATATTTTTTATTTGTGAAATAAATATTATCTTCGTGGTAAATTTCAAAACCCATGAGCCAACTTGAAAGAAAGCTGCTAAAACCTATCCTTCAGCATTTACAGGCTAAGGAATTTATAATTATCACCGGTGCCAGGCAAACAGGCAAAACAACCCTGCTGAGTCAAGTTCAGAATCACCTCATTGCCCAGGGGAAGAAAAGTGTGTTTTATCTGACACTGGAAGACCCCGCTATTCTTAGCAGGCTGAATCAACATCCTGAATACATTTTTGATTTCACCATTCGAAAAGAGGGTGAAAAAGTCTTTGTGCTCATTGACGAAGTTCAATACCTCGATAATCCATCCAATTTCCTCAAACTGCTCTATGACAAACACCACAAGAACCTAAAAATAGTTGCAACAGGAAGCAGTGCTTTTTATATTGATCAGAAGTTTACCGATTCATTAGCCGGACGGAAGAAACTTTTTGAGCTTTATACGCTTGATTTAGAGGAGTATATTCTCTTTCGATCAGGCAACAATATGCTGAGTATTGAGTTGGAACGAATTCGTGAAAATCCATCCTATTATTCTACCAGGCAAAAAGAACTTGAGACTTTTTTTAATGAGTACCTCACTTATGGTGGTTATCCTGCTGTTGCACTGGCAGAAACCCACCAGGAGAAACTTGCCACCTTAAGTGAACTCACCGGCTCCTTTCTGAAAAGAGACATTGACGAAGCCAATATTCAGGATAAGGAAAAATTTTACAAGCTCCTTATGATCCTTGCTGATCAAACCGGCTATTTGATGAATATCAATGAATTGTCGCGATTGCTTTCACTGTCGGTAACAGCCGTCAACAATTATCTGTACACACTTCAAAAGTGCTTTCATATTGGCCTTTTGAAGCCATTCTATAAGAATTTGCGGAAAGAGTTAACCAAAATGCCGAAGGTTTATTTCAACGATTTAGGCTTCAGAAATTCGCTCCTAAAACTTTACGGATTTGTTGACTCGAGGCCGGATAAAGGAGCATTGATTGAAAACTATGCCTTCATTCGACTCAGGCAGTTGCATGGCAGCGATGCCATATATTTCTGGAGAACAGCCGATGGGAAAGAAATTGACTTCATAATCAGTAAGGAATACAACCAGGGAGAGGCGCTGGAAATTAAATTTGATGAAGCAAGCTTTGCTGCCTCAAAATACAATAGGTTTACGAATGCTTATCCAGCCTATTCATTGAGCTGCAGGGCTCTTAAGACTGAGGGCAGACAGAGCTCATTGCTTACCCTTTGATTATAAAAACAGCAGTTTGTTGCGTACCACTTTTTAAGAATTTTGGCGTGCTGGTTCTATGGTAATCTGCTGCTATACCTATAATTAAACCTGTTGTTTGGGGCAGTGTCGCCATCAACATAAAGGTCAATGATGTCGCCCGAAAACAAACTATTGTCAACCCACTTGAAGTCAAGTACAAAGGGGCGTGACGTATCTATCCCCAATGCACTCGCCGGTACGGCCAGATGCATCTCATTTCCTTCATATACGTATTGGATGGTTTGCGGATTATCCCAAATAAAGCCAGGCCCATTGTGGGTCTTAACGGTAGTCTCCGTGGCCGACAACACAGTATGATTGACAATAAAATCATAGCCATGCCAGCCACTGTTATAATCGGCACGTACATTGATTAAAAGCATCATCCAGTGCTCATCAGTATGGGGCGTTATATCCTCAGTGGTTCTGGCATAGAAATAAATATTGTCATTGTCGTAGGAAACCTTCAACTCATCAAAATCATTCCTGCCTGTATCATTGGTATACACCTTCTCACTGCCATAACTGACGTGATGACGGTGTTTGGTATCATGAATATCATCCAGGAAAGATGGGCCCACCCTGTTCCACTGCCTGAAGTTGTTGTTCAGCCTGATCGTTCCTGGGTTTTTAGCAGGCTCCTGTGCCCTAACGCCTTTGTATTTTCGTATGTTGCTTACCATCTGCAAATACACATTATCACGATAATAGCCCCTCAGCGGTTCAATATCCCTGCTGTATTCCGGGGTATACACATCGATAAAGATGGACTCTCCCGGGGAAAGTGGCTTGCGCACCATGTGTGTGACAGGTTGCCGTGGATCGGGATGAACAAATCTTTGTGCAAGATATTCATTCCATTGTGTGATACCAATAACAGGGGGGTCGACCTCCAGGGCTCTTTGCCACTGCAAATTAAAATAGGTACCCTCTGTGTTGTAAACCGGAGAATTTTCTCTATTGGCACCAGTGCTCTTCCCGATCGCAAAACGTCCATGAGGGTGATGTGCCGTGGTTACTGAAATATACTCTGGCACCCCATTCTTGTAACCGGGCTGCTGCGGATAGTTATCCAGCCATGCCCAACGGTCTTCCCCTTCGGTTTCGGTATACCACTGCCCATTGGTCCATGCCCAGGATCTCTTATAGGTAAAGAAGTCCATGATCTCCTCATTATCACCGGTATACACACCCATCATCAAAGGTTTTCCTTCCCATATAAACCAAAAATCAGAATATAAGTCCTGCCCATACAGCTCTTCATATAACGCTTCAATGGTTTCATTCATACGGGTGTTTGTCAGAAATGCCACCTGTGGTACCTGATACCCCTCTTCCCGCATTTGAGACATGACCGATAGTATGGTTTTATAGGTTTTCTCATAGGTCAGTCGGTTTGTCACATCAAGGAAGATAAAATCTACCTGCGCATCGACAATCATCTGCATTTGCCTACGGATCACATACTCGTCACGGCTGGAGTAGTACCCATATAGAGGTTCGGAATAAAAATGAAAAGCACCTGGATTGCCCCATGACTGTTCACCGGCAAGGATCTTTTCTATGTCATGTATCAACAAGCGTTCATCTTCGTTGAGCCACATATAAA
>SKYG01000352.1 GCA_007128045.1 Bacteroidales bacterium
GAACAGCTTTTTGGCAGCAAAGACACAGCAGAGGAGGAGAGCCAGTCGGCTTCGGCCCTGCGCGCTTTGGAAGAGGCCAGAAGCAAGGCGTATGAGGCGGTGCGATCCGTCAGGCAGCAACTCGACGACAATGTGGTGCGTATGCAGGAGCTGACAGCACAAATTGCCGACAGGGCCGCTGTGCTTGCCAGGCTGGAGCAGGACTTCGGTGCGCAATGGCTGGGGGCAGGCTTTGCCAGTGAAGCAGACTTCAACGCCTGCAGAATACCATCTGCCGGACGCGAAGCACTTGAGCAACAGGCTGCAGTACTCGACAGCAAAGGGACCGAACTGAAAACCATGCGTCGCGACAAGGAGGGACGGCTGGCTGCAGAGACTGCCAAGGCCCTGACAAGTGAGGAGGCCGACACCGTTCAGGCAAGCCTGGACGAAGCAAAGGCATTGCTTGATGCCGCCACACAGCAGGCTGCTGCCGTGAATGCACAGCTCGACATGAACGCCACCAACCGCGGCAATGCGCAGCAGCTGTTGGAGCGGATTGCCACACAGCAGAAAGTCAGTGAGCGCTGGCAACGGCTGCACACCCTGATTGGCTCTGCCGATGGCAAGAAGTACCGCAACTTTGCGCAGGGACTTACCCTGGAAATCATGGTGTCGCATGCCAACCAGCAGCTGCGCAAGCTCAGCGACCGCTACCTGCTGATCCGCGACCGCGAGCAGCCCCTCGAGCTGAATGTGGTCGACAACTACCAAGCCGGCGAGATCCGGTCTACCAAGAACCTGTCGGGCGGGGAGTCGTTCATCGTGAGTCTTGCTCTGGCCCTGGGCCTGTCAGGGATGTCGAGCCAGAACATCCGCGTAGACTCACTCTTTCTCGATGAAGGCTTTGGCACCCTCGACGAGGATGCCCTTGAGATGGCGCTGGCCACGCTCGCCGGGCTGCGGCAGGACGGCAAGATGATCGGGCTTATCTCGCATGTGCCCGCCATCAGGGAAAGGATCAACACCCGCATCATGGTGCAGCCGGTGCGTGAAGGGCGGAGTGAGCTGAGCGGGCCGGGGTGTAAAGGCTATTGAGGGGCGTTTTGAGCAACCACTTTTCCCAATTCTTTTTCGATGCGGTGAACCATGTAAAAGGGCAGATTTAGCAATATAAACTCTTTACCTGCAATAGTGCGGGCAGTTTCTATGGATGGTTTTCCTTGCCATACCCGGACTGCAATCCGGTGAGGTGCAGCATCGATAAACTGGTGCAATGACCTCAGCTTGCCGGCATGACCAGACTTTACTTCCACAGGAATTAGCAATCCTTTATATGGGAAGATATAATCAATTTCGGCAGTCGATTCCTTTTTATCACGAACCCAAAAATTCAGTTTGAACATTGCTGAATGGCTTGTTGATCTCAGCTCTTGACCAACAATGTGTTCGGCAATCTTGCCTCTGTAAACATCATTGATATTCTGCGAAAAAACCATTTCTCCCATCATTCCCGAGGAATAGTTTACAAGTCCTGTATCAACTAAATGAAGCCTGGGTTTTTTCCTAAAATCAGGTTTGATTGGGAAATCAGTTCGGGTAAGCGGGTAAACCAGATTAAGCAGAAATGTCTTTTCAAGTGCCATAAAGGCTTCTTTCATTTCACGTGAACGGTAGGCTGAATTTCCAAATTTTTCGAAAGTAATCCTTTCTGAAGCTCCCTGAAAGGCATTTCCAATTACATGTTGTATCATCTGAGTTTGCAGCGCCGTTTTTGCATATTTCTCAACATCGTCGTAATATGAAAGCAGGAGCGCTTCATATACATGGCTCAATGAAGTGATATTCTGTTCTGCAGAATAATCATTCAACACCTGCGGCATTCCGCCTATTGTGGCATATCTCCTGAAAGATGCCATCAGCAAATCATGTGCAAAGACAGGCACCTCATCATTTTCAAGATTTATCAGTAGCTTCGTTTCATTCATTGCAAAAAGATATTCACGGAAACTGCATGGGTGCATAGCCATAAACTCCACCCTCCCAACTGGAAAGGATATTTTGCGGTTTAAAATCGTTTCGAGAAGGGAGCCAGTCGCAATTACGAACAGATCGTCTGCCTGCTCATAAAAATATCGTAAAAGAGAAACTGTTTTTGGTGAGTTTTGTATCTCGTCAATAAAAACAAGTGTTTTTCCTCCTGATCTAGACATGTTCCTTGACAGAAACATAGTAGACAATAAATCCTTGAAAGGATATTCATTCTCAAATATAACACGATCCTCCTTCTTTTCGAGATTGAAACTGAGAAACTGATCAAACCCTGCAGAAAACATTTCTACAGCAGTAGTTTTTCCAACTTGGCGTGCTCCTCTTATAATCAAAGGCTTGCGATTTTTTCTTTCGGACCACTTTTTAAACTCCCCAAGTATTTCTCTTTTGAACATTGCGTACATGTAATAAAGTGAGGGTTAAATATAATATATTATGTAATATAGTGAGGGATAAATATAGTAAAATATGTTATAAGGTGAGGGATAAATACAGTAAACTTTTTAATAAAGAGAGGGAATGTAATCCAATAAATTGAACTGCCCTTCCATTTCGTAAGGGGGGTCGGCCCAGTCCGGCCGATATACCGCAGCATACATCAATATGTCGAATCATCCAGGATGTGTAAGAACACTTTTTTGAGGCAGGTGCGATATACATAATAATTTGGTTTCAAAAAATCAAAGTAACGACCGTTACAGTAACACCCGTTGCGTTATTTTGAGCATTTCACCTCGGAGCCGACGACCTGCTGGCTTTTTATATGCTTACAGGTGGCGTTGCCAAAAATGTGGAGCTGTTTGTTGACAAAGGCTGCTTCACCTTGGAAAAGATGCTCAACGAAATATTGCGCGACAACTCCCTGCTGATTGATGAAGGCAAGAATCTGCTAATCGAAGAATTTGGAAAAGAATATGCGACCTATTTTTCCATTTTGTCGTTGATTGCCTCTTCAAAAACATCCAGAAGCGAAATAGAATCGGGTGTGAGTATAGCGCTCAAATGGAGCCACCTGTAGCGCTCTAAACAGATATGAACTATATCAGTATCACCGGAATATCCACTATATTAAGCGTTTATTTAAAACTTTGGGCATTTAATTATTCTTTGGCGGTTTCTTTGTTGTGCTGTGAAAAATTCAAATGAGATACTGACTTCATGTGAAGCATGAAAGGCATCCGAGTAGCCGGATAAAGAATGATCATAGCTATACCCGACTTGCAGGTTATTGTGCTGAAAACCTACTAAAAATACCAGTGTATTGGCATTGTTTAAATCATGTCTAAACCATGCTCCGGCCATAAGTGACTCGATCCCTCCATATAGACCCAGGTTCATTCGTCTGAATTCACCCTGTTGTTGAAAAATTATGTTCGGTGATAAGAAATAATCAAATGCCAGGGTGTTGGCAATTCTGTTTTTAGTTGGTTCCAGAGAAAGCCCAGCATGTGCAGTGTATTTTCTTGCAAGTCTTTCATCTCCAAAAATACTTTCTCTGGGCTGGGTAAGATGATGTGCAGCAATACCGCCAAAAAACCAATTGTTATATACAAGAATTCCAGCAGCAAAGTTTGAAGAATGATTCCATGTTTTTTCAGGAGGTGGTTGGTCTGAATTGACAAATTTTAGCCTGTGCCAATAAATGTCTTGTCTGTAATAACCTACTTGAGTGCTAAAGTTAATAAACAAATTCTCTCTTGCTTTTAAATGATAGGAATAGATACCAGCAAAATGATTTTTTGCATGTAACCCACCTTGGTTATCGCTTGTGACTACAAAACCGATACCACCATGTAATGAAGGAATGAAAGCATCATAGGAAACAAAAATGGTTGCAAAGCCTTCAGAGTCGGGGAAGGGGTGATTGCGATAATTCAGGTTTAGACGTGAGGAACTTTGGCTGGTCCCTGCAAAACTGGGATTTAAATATAATGCGGAGGCAAAAAATTGCGAAAACACTGCATCCTGACCCCATAAGGAGACAGGTTTTAGTAATAATTGAATCAGTACTAAGAGGGCATATATTATCCAGACCTTCATATAATAATCATTTTATCTGACAAGTATAAAAACACCGAAGGCTTCATCATTAATGCCATTTTCGAAGTGGTACGATATTCTATAGGCATACGTACCTTGTGGAGCATCGTTGTTGTTGACTCTACCATTCCATCCATATTGGTAATCTTCTGAGAAAAAGATTTCTTCGCCCCACCTGTTGATAATCTTCATGGAGAAACCAATTGGTGGGTGACTGAAAACCGGGAGGAATATTTGGTTTTCTATTAAGTGACTTGAAGGCATAAATGCATTTGGAATAAACACATCAGGTATTAGAATATCTGTTGAGAAGGATTTTACTTCGCCATAGGCGGTATCACCTTTATTGATTGCGTAAGCCACAAGATAATATGTAGTATTATTGGGTTGCAAGTCTTCAAATTTTTTTGAAAATTGGCCCAGTCCATTTCCAATCTCTGTCTTTATACCGTAATTTTGTGGATCAGGATTTGTGCCAAATAATATGCCGCGTTCCGTAACCTCTGCGCCACCATCAGACAGAACATCTCCTCCAAGAGTTGCTGAAAATATTTCTACGTCGAATGGCTCTGCAGTGATAACCAAAGGTTCACTGTAAACAATCACTTCATCGTTTGCTACACAATGGTGTTTGTTGGTAACTTCCACCTCATAAATACCATATTCTGATATTTCAATGGTTTGTGTAGTTTCTTCTGTTGACCATAAATAATTATATTCTTCACCCGGTCCTGCATCCAGGGAAATTACATTTCCCCGGGGTAAATAAATCTCTGTTCCTAAGTCCACTGTAGGAAACGGAGGAGAGATAATTTCGATGGTGTCTTGTATGGAACAAAAGTCTGCATAAGAGACCTTGACGCTAAAAATGCCAAAGTCGTTAATAAGCATTTCACTATCCGTACTGCCATCGTCCCATAAAAAAGTAGTGCCCGGATTGGGATTGAAATTCTCTGTGTTTAGAATGTAGGGAAATTCATCGCAGTTCAACGGCAGATCCGGACCAAATCCAAAAATATAGGAACCAGGAGCTATTGTAAAGTCCCAGCCAACATTGTTTCCAAGATTCGTTGCATTTTTAGCGCCAATAAATAGCGCTCCACCTGTGGCATAAATATCTTTTAATCTGATAAAGTCAACCACCACAGTATCAGGTGCTGCCATGCTTATTGTGGCAGGATATGTGGGATTCGTAGAGTTAATATTAATAAAAAAGCATGGATTGCCTTTTGCAGAAAAGAGGCTGACAATTGTTTGGGTCGTCCCAGACTGAATTAGATGCTTTCCTCCCGGCGCCAGCATTAGTGTGTCGAAAGTATTGTTGTTTTGAATGGCTCCGTTACCGGCAAACGTGACGGTATTGAATGTAGTGTTATTTCCTGTGAGTGTAGATTGCGATAAGGTTGGAGAAAGAAAATGAACATTATGAAATCTAAGATCAGGGTTGGGTCCAACATAAAGTCCCCCCCCGCCGTCTCCAATTATGTTTATTACAGAAGTGCCTGCATCTAAATTGATATTGCTGCCTGAAATACCAAATCCACTTTGAGTGTTTATCACGGAGTTACTTAGAGATAATTGCTTTAAGAATTGCGACACTATTTGAATATTAGTAGAGTTAACCGTATTCCCATTTGTATAGAGGCTACCTTCTGTAAAAACAATGGAGCCAATAGTTGAGAATTCATCTATCAGTGTCCATTCCCCACCGTTGCCATTGAAGTGAACCCCTTCGCTCGAGGCATTTAATACCTGGCCGTTTAAAGCAATGGTGTTTCCGCTCTCGGTGCTTCGAAAATTCCAGGAGAAATTTCCTTGGCCTATTTGGACCTCCATATTGCTTTGTAACTGCAAAGAGCCAAAGATATTCATGCTGTATCCCTCCGTTCCTAAAAGCACCGGATTTCCAGGTGCATCATCCCATATCATATCATTGCAGAACGCATGTGCATTGATCTGAACGGTTCTGTTGCCCGGTGAAAACCCCGAATTTGCATCAAAATATACATTGTCATAGGCGACAGGAA
>SKYG01000248.1 GCA_007128045.1 Bacteroidales bacterium
GCAGATCCGGTGAAATGTTAATGGCAGCATCGGTCAGGCCTAATAGTTTGTGGTAGCTGCTTAATTGAAACAGTGCCAGGTGAGAGATCAACTCTTCGGAACGAAGTCCGCTTTCCTTATTAAGTACAGCCTTGAGCAGGTTAGAGGTTCCCAGGTTGCCTTTCATCAGGATATCTGCCTGATTGTTGCGGACCATCTTTACCGCCATGGCCGCAGCCAGGTTGGTGTCAGGCTCGTTTATTAAATGAAAAACGCCCAGGTCAAAACCTTGGGCGTTTGCAATATCTTCAACTTTTTTCTGGTCACCAATCAGGATGCCTTCTACAAACCTTTGTTTGGCAGCATGAACCAAGGCACCCAGTGAATGTTCATCGTGAGCCGCAGCCAAAACAAGCCGCCTGGGCTTATGTGAGCGTGCCATGTCATGCAGTTCAGTAAGGGTCTTCAGCATGGTAGTTTTTATTAAAGATACTTGTTGTTACTTTAGACCAAAAATAAGAAATTTTTTTTGAAGGAAACCATTACTTGACTGGGATAAAATAAGAAGCCACCCCGGGATCTCATCCGAAGTGGCTTCCATAGACTTACACAATGCTTATGCAATCCCAATAACAATGCTTACGCAATTTCAATGCGCTTGCTGAGCTTATCTTTCTTTGGGTCTTCGCGGGGAATTGCGATATACAACATGCCGTTTTCGTACCTTGCCTTAATATTCTCTGCATCGGTATGCTTTGGCAGGGTGAACCTGCGGTTGAATCCCTCCAGACTAAATTCCTTACGCAGAAATTTATTGTCATCGTTTGAAGTTTCGCCTTCTTTCTTCTCATAGGATACTGATAGAACATTGTCTTCTACCTCCATATGAAAATCGTTGCGCTTCATGCCGGGAACAACAAGCTGGACTTCATACTCATTGTCTTTTTCCAGGATGTTGGTGGCAGGTGCGCAACCACAGTTACGCTCGAATCCTGTTGAAAATTCCCGCTCAACAAAGTTGCTTAACAGGTTTGCCGTTGCCGGACGCTGTTGCCATCTGATAATTGTCATGATCGTATCTCCTATAGTTTGGTGAATAAAAATAATTCTTACTTATGTTTGTGGATTAAGTGCATGTTATACACCGTTTCCAACGAAGAAGGAATAATCAAACGCCGGGCCGAATGAATAACTATGTCAATATGGCACTATATAGATGTGTATTGCCGTAAAACAAGGAAAATGTACGCCATTATGGCTTATTTAAAACTGTCGAACATATCTGCATATGTCATTGTTAATTAGAGTCTGTACATTAAGTCGGGTGTCTAATCTATTATTGTTACGTATCTTTGCATCGCCCCTTTAAGATTGTTGAATTGTTGAACCGTTGAACTGTTGAGGGGTTGAATGGTTTATTAGACTATGGATAAGCAGCACAGGAAGATACTTTCTTTTTTTCGTATCCGGCGCATCATCGTGCCGGTGATTATAGGTTTGGGTGTTGCCAGCTTTCTATTTATCCGTAGTTTTGACCGTGAGGCTTTTTCACAGATCAGCTGGACGCCGGCTTCCTATAGTTACATCTTTGTATCATTGTTGCTGATGGTGGTGCGTGATGTGGCTTATATGTACCGACTCCGTGTTCTTACTGACGGTCAGATATCGTGGCGCAGGTCGTTCGATGTGATCATGCTGTGGGAGTTTGCTTCGGCGGTAACGCCTTCAATCATTGGGGGATCGGCTATTGCGCTGTTTATCATACACCGCGAAGGGGTCAGTATGGGGCGAACCACTGCCATCGTGTTTATCACTGCCTTCCTTGACGAGTTATTTTATATTTTGATGGTTCCCATCATGCTTCTTTGGGTTGGGCCAACCGATCTGTTCACTACCGAAGGCAGTTATGTGTTGATGAATACCCGTTTTGGCACACAGGGCATTTTTGTGCTCGGCTACCTGTTTATCCTGGTGCTAACCACCATCATTATTTACGGGGTTTTTGTGAATCCCAGGGGTTTTAAGTATGTATTGCTCGCTATCTTTCGCCTTCCGTTTATCAGACGTTGGCGACCCCAGGCTGCCGAAACAGGCAATGAGATCATCATCACATCCAGAGAGATGAAGGAAAAGCCCTTTTCATTCTGGATAAAAGCCTTTGCCGGCACGATGTTGTCTTGGACAGCCCGCTTTTGGGTTGTTAATGCGATGATCATGGCGTTTGCCGCCGTATCTTTTTCTGATCACCTACTCATTTACGGCCGGCAGCTGGTCATGTGGGTCATCCTGCTTATCAGTCCGACACCCGGTGGTAGTGGGGTTGCCGAACTGGTGTTCAGCGGCTTTCTCGGAGATTTCATTCCTGACGGACTAACCCCTGCCATGGGGCTTCTGTGGCGTATCATCAGTTACTATCCCTACCTGTTTATTGGTGTCATCATTCTTCCTGGTTGGCTTAAACGGGTATATGCCCGTAAAAAGGATGCTCCATCCTAAGAAAAACGTAAATATTCGTGCGAGTTTTTATAACTTAGTGCTTTTGTATGCCGCCTTGGCCTGTTTACCCAAAATAGCAATTCATGGCAAACCAGAATAATGATTTGCAGATCAAGATGTATTCTGATCCGTTGATGTATTTCACCGCGATGCTCAACGATATAAAGACCGCTGTCGACTACATCTTTCTCGAGATATACAGGTTCCGGAATGACCCTATCGGAATACGTTTTCGTGACAACCTTATCAGGAAGCAAAAGGAAGGCGTCAAAGTAAAGTTGTTAATAGACTCGTGGGGTGCATCATCAAACCAGGCTTTCTTTCAGGAGTTGATAGACGCAGGGGGGGAGCTGCGTTTTTTTAAAAAAATACGGTTCAACTGGGATGGATTTACAAAAAGCCATCGCCGTGACCACAGAAAGATACTTGTGATCGATGATCAGATTACGTATATCGGTTCAGCGAATATTACCGGGTACTCATTGAACTGGAGGGAGTCGATGTTTCGCATTAAAGGCGACATTGCCAAAAAGTTCAAATCGGTTTTTAACGAGAACTACGCCATCTACAACAAATTTTTCTTCGACAAGCAGGGATACTCCAGAAACATAAAATGGGGTAATTTTGAGATTCTTCGTGATATCCCATCACTGGCATACCAGCCTGTTCGCAAAAAATTCAGGGAACTTATCGAACAGGCTGAGCGGGAGGTGACCATTGAGACGCCCTATTTTTTGCCAGGAAGCAGCCTTCGAAAAGCACTGATGGATGCATCCCGCAGGGGTGTCAAGGTGCAGGTGATTATTCCCAAAAAGTCTGATGTGGGCCTGTTGGATGTGCTCACATCCAAATACCTGGGAGAGTTGGCCCAGCAAGGGGTAAAGATATTCTTTTACCTGCCTCAGAACCTGCATGCCAAACTATTTGTTGCCGACCGTAAATACTTCGTGATCGGTTCTTCCAACTTCGACTACCGGAGCCTGCGCTACCAGCATGAAATTTGTCTGTCGGGCGAACATCCGGGCCTTATCAAACAGATTACCAGTCATATCAATGAAACCATGAGAGATTCGGAGCCGTTTAAGTTCGATGTATGGATGCGCCGTCCGATCATACAACGCTTTTTTGAATGGCTGTTGGTTCCTCTAAGACACCTGTTTTAAGGTCATTCCTGTCGGTTTCTTTTATACCTGGTTAATTGATCGGGGTTTTTTGCCCTTATTTCGCGGTTCATGAACAGGTCTTCATGGATCATCCAGGTAACTTCGTTCCACTCTTCTTCCTCTATCCAACGTGGCTCCATCATCTTGCTTTCCCACATTTCCAGTTCAGCGGTTAATGACTCAAATAGCTCGGGTTTCTCACTGGTAAGGTCGATGGTTTCTTCGAGGTTCTCTTTCAGGTTGTAAAGCCTTACGCCCAGGCCCTCAACACGTATCATCTTATGATCTCCTTGTCTTATGGAAGCCATCTGATCTTTCCTAAAAAACAATTGTTCGTGTGGTGATCCATGTTTTTCTCCTTTAAGGTAAGGAAGCAGTGAGACCCCATCCAGGGGTTTTGGCATGTCATCAATGTTCAATCCTGCAGCAGAGATGCTTGTGGCAAATATGTCGAGGGCGGAGGTTAGTCCTGTAAATGTTCTTCCTCCATCAAAAGAGGCAGGCCAGTGTACAAAAAAGGGAACCCTGCAGCCACCTTCGTATTTGTTGCCCTTCCATCCTTTTAGAGGCCCATTGGATGATTGGTTATTATGGGCGCCGCCATTGTCGCTAAGGAAGAAAATCAGGGTGTTGTCAAGCAGGTCTTCCTGTTCCAGCTTGTTCATGATATTGCCAACGGTGCGGTCTAAAGACCACATCATGGCTGCCAGTACTTGTCGTGGATGGCCTTCGAAAAGTGCCAGGTCTTCTTCTGTTGCCTGCATAGGGGTATGTGGTGCGTTGGTTGACCAGTACACAAAAAACGGGTTATCTTTGTGTTCTTCGATATAGTCGATAAGCTTGTCGCCCAGCACATCGGTCAGGTAACCATCGAAGGTGGTAAACACGTCGTTCTCCCGTATTGACCGGACTTCACCTGGTTGGTCATCGGATGGGTTGTGAAAGTAATTTCGTCCTCCGGCAAGAAACCCCCAAAAGTAGTCAAAACCTCTTTGGTTCGGACGGAATTCAGGGAGCTCACCAAGATGCCATTTCCCGAACACAGACGTGTGATATCCTGCCAGTTTCATGGCATCGGCAAGCGTTATTTCACTTTTGTCCATGCCTTCAAATTCAGCAGCGGGGTTACATTCATAGCCGAATCGCTGCTGGTAACGGCCCGTGATCAGGCCTGCCCTGGATGGTCCGCACACTGTGGCTGAAACGTGGGCATCGGTAAATACCACGCTGTTGGCTGCTAACCGGTCGATGTTGGGGGTCTTCAGGTCTGTACTACCCATAAAACCAAAATCGGCATAACCGGCATCATCTAACAAAAGGATGATGATGTTGGGCTGATCCGTTTCGACCTGGCTGGTGCCTGATGGTTGATAATTGCAGGATGTTGCGCCTGCTAACATAGCGGATCCGAGTAAAATGATGTTTTGATTCATATGTTTAAAATTTAGTCGAAAAGTCAAAAATCACTGTCATACATGTAAGTGTTTATTCTGTCCGAATCATTATTCGTTGTTCTTCAAGACGTCCGCCAAAGACGCGTAGCTCAATATCTCCGGAGTTTACTCCGGATTTCAATGTTGCAACAAGCTTTCCATTAAAGGCATTCATATAGTTCGAAGCAAAGGAAGTTTGATCAGTGGGGTCACCATTGCACAAAGCTACGAGCGAACCTTCACCTTGTACTTCAAAGAACAGCATATTGTTTGCACGCGGACATACATTTCCTTCTCTGTCAATGATCTCGATCGTGACATATGACAGGTCTTTCCCATCTGCTGTAATGTTTGTCCTGTCGGCTGTCAGTCGCAGCGCATAGGGCTCTCCTGCCGTCCTGATGATCTTTTCTGCTACTTGCTGGTTTGACCCATCGTAGGCAACTACCTTGATCTCTCCGGGCTGATATATCACATCGTTCCATATTAAGCGATAGCGTGTATATCTGTTTGAAGGGTCTTTTTCTCTGACGCCCATGCTTTGACCGTTGACGAACAGCTCTGCTTTCGGGTAATTGGTATAACAATACACTGGTACTACCTGTCCGATTCTATCGTGCCAGTTCCAATGAGGCAACAGATGTATTACAGGCTCATCGCTCCAGTTACTTTGATAAAGATAGAAGCGATCCTTTTTTAACCCGGCTAGGTCGACAATACCAAAATAGGAGCTTCGTGCCGGCGTAGCGGTATTATATGGTGTCGGTTCTCCCAGATAATCAATTCCGGTCCATACAAACTCTCCTAAAACAAATTCATGATCATCCTGTGCTTCAAACTCAGTATCGGGAGTGGTCGCCCAAGATGGGAATTCCATGTCATAACTTGATAGATGGTAATCGTTATACCAGGGACTTCGGACTTCTCTTACCGGAAACTTGTATTCACCCCGTGAGCTGACAGTGGAGGCGGTTTCAC
>SKYG01000105.1 GCA_007128045.1 Bacteroidales bacterium
AGTCTGGTGATATCTGCGATATCTTCTTGCCAGTTTACATATGTTGCCAGGTATTCCAGATTATTACGGGATCCTCCTGAAATGGCGCCGGCTGCAGCCAACTCATAGGTGCCATCAATTAAAGGAACATCAGGTGCATAAACAATGGCATTTACACCCGAGGCTACGGTCATCTCTTTCAGGTGTCCCAGCAACCCAAAGCCTGTAACATCAGTGCAAGCGCTCACGGGAAAAGATTCCATCGCCAGGGCTGCATGGGCATTTAGGGTAGCCATTATATTACGTGCTGCTTTTTCGATTGTTGCGTCAGCCAGTCCGCGCTTTACGGCAGTAGAGATGATGCCTGTTCCAATTGGTTTGGTCAGAATCAGGACATCACCAGGTCTTGCTCCGGCGTTTGTGATCACTTTATCCGGATGAACCGTTCCGGTTACCACCATGCCAAACTTAGGTTCGGTGTCTTCGACGGTATGACCTCCCAAAACTGGTATTCCTGCTTCTGCTGCTTTGTCGGATGCACCACGCAAAATGTCTTTAAGCACTTGCTGGGGCAGACGGTTGCTGGGAAACCCCACGATGTTTAGCGCGAACAGTGGTTTTGCGCCCATGGCATATATGTCGCTCAGGGCATTGGCTGCCGCTATGGCTCCAAAATCGTATGGGTCATCCACAATGGGGGTGAAGAAGTCGACCGTTTGTACGATGGCAGTGGATTCGTTGATCTGAACCACCGCGGCATCGTCGGATGTATTGTTTCCAACCAACACGTGCTTATCTGTTACGACAGGCATATCCTTTAGTATCTCTTCCAGGTATTGGGGTCTGATCTTACAGGCACAACCCAGTCCGTGGGTGTATTTTGTAAGCTTGATGGAATGCCGCTCCTCATTGGTATGATGTTGGTTCACCTCGTTCACCGGCATCGGCTTGTTCATCGGCAACTGCTTATTCAAAGGCAACTGCTTGTTCATCGGCAACTGCTTGTTCATCTGCAACGGCTTGTTCATCTGCAACTGCATACCTTTATCTACATCATATTGTGATGTACCTGTCGTTTGGGTAGGGGGTGGGTTTATGTTGTAATTGCCGGGAGAGAGTCTGTTAACTGCCTGAATTATTATATGTGCAGCTGCTTCAATTTCCTGGGGTGTATTTTGTTTTCCGGTGGAGAACCTGATGGTTCCCATGGCGTAGTTTTCAGGCACTTTCATGGCCGACAACACAGGAGATATATCTACATGGTCGGTATGGCATGCTGCTCCGGCAGAGGCAGCTACTTCACTGATCTCATCCAGCAGTGTGTTCGCTTCAATTCCAGGGAAGCTGATATTGAGCGTATTTGGCAAACGATATTCAGGATGGCCGTTCAATTTAATATCCGGTAACGCCTCTTTCAGGCTTTTAAAAAGCTGGTCACGGCATTGTATCATATGCGTTGTGTTGACCGCAAGATCACGCAGGGCTATCTCCGCCGCTTTACCCAGTCCGACAATTTCAGGTACATTTTCGGTACCTGCACGCAAGTTTTGCTCATGATTGGCACCATGTATCAGTTTTTGCAGTTTGGTGCCTCTGTGAATGTATAAGGCTCCAATACCCTTAGGTGCATACAGTTTATGGCCTGCCACAGTAAGGAGGTCTACACCCATGTCTCTTACATTGGTTTTTATCTTGCCGACCGACTGTGCTGCATCAGAATGGAAAGGGATATGATGTTTCCGGGCGATTTTGGCAATTTCTTCTACCGGTTGGATGGTGCCCACTTCATTGTTGGCGTGCATGACCGTGATCAGGATGGTGTCTGGGGTAATTGCCCTTGCGACTTCTTCCGGATCGAGGATGCCATATTCATCCACCGGGAGATAGCTTACCTGAAACCCTTGAGATTCCAGAAAACGACAAACCTCGGTAACTGCCGGATGTTCTATTGACGATGTGATCATGTGGTTTCCCTTACCACGATTCTGGAACGCTATTCCTTTGATGGCGTAATTATTGGATTCAGTTCCGCCGCTGGTAAAGACGATTTCATCCGGATAACAATTGAGCAAGGCAGCCAGATGTTGCCGGGCCTCTTCAACAGCTTTTTTTGCCTGCACTCCGTATTGATGGTTGCTGGAAGGATTTCCAAACAAATCAGTGATGTATAGCTGCATAGCTGATGCCACCTCTGGATCAATGGGGGTTGTCGCGTTGTAATCAAGGTATATAAGATGGGTCATGTTTACTAGATAGTCAAAATGTCTGAAAGCTGAGCGAAACGAAGTCCCGAACGCATGTTCGGGATCTCGTCCAGGTCTCAGTCATACGTATGTGTGTCATAGCGATTGTCGCTGAACAATCGGGATTATATCAGATTCATGTTATTGCAGTACTCAAGGATCATTGTGGCATTTTCTTTGGCATCGCTGGTATTTGTTTTGATGGTATGAATCATGGATGGATCTCTCTGCAACAGGTTAAACCCGTAAGATTTATCGTAGTAATATAGGATGATGTCTGCCGCAGTTTCAAAATCATCCTTCTCAATGGCATCTATGGCTGCTTTGGCGTGTTGTCCTCCAAGTTTTCGATGTATTTTCTCAATACTTGAATTCAGTAAATTTTTTGGATATCCGGCATAGTCGTTTACCAATCTCTGTATGCGGAGTGATTTGGGCATTTCCAGATAAATAACTGTGCTGCCGATGATTCGGGGGAACAGCTTGTCGGGCAGAAATACTGTGCCGATGGTTCGGCTTTCATCTTCTATCCAAACGGGTTTATTGTGAGTAAGCTGTAACCAGGCGTTGCCGAGATCATTTTCGAACTGCTCGTTGGTAGGCTGTGAAGGTTGCCCAATGCCCCCAAAGGCAGAACCTTTGTGGTGGGCAATATCTTCAAGGTCAAGGATCTGCTGATCCATCTCAAGCATTTGATGCAGGATATCTGTTTTGCCTGTTCCGGTTTTTCCGGACAACACCATTACCGGTAGGTGACTGTCCCAGTTATCACTAATGGTCTTTCTGTATGCTTTATACCCCCCTTTTAATAAGAAGACCTCAAAGCCAGCCAAAGATAGCAGCCAGGCCATACTCTCCGATCGCATACCCCCGCGCCAGCAATGCAACAGGATCTGTTTGTCGGGAGCTATTTCCTTGGCACGTTTTACATAATAGGTCAGCTTTTTGCCTGCATAATCAAGTCCGGTCATAATAGCCGCTTCCCTGCTTTGCTGCTTATAGGCTGTGCCTACGTGCTTACGTTCTTCATCATCAAAAAGGGGCAGGTTGAAGGCTCCGGGTATATGTCCCTGCAAGAATTCGGCCGGAGCACGAACATCGATGATGGGTAGCGATTTACACAACTCAACTATATCCTCAGGATTGATTATATGAACCATATTATATAAATTCAGGTCCTTTACATCTTACCTAATTATTCTTTCTTTTTACGTACATTCTGAAAATCAGCCCAGTAATTATCAGCAATAACCATAATGGCCAGATCCGAACCATTAAAAGGACTACATCAATAATACTGCTCCATCCTTTTGCGATGGACTGCTTTACTCTTTCCAGGAATTTATCTTTCTTCTCAGGTATGAAGCGAAACTCTTTTTCCTGTGAGATCATCAGGTTAAGTGTGCTATAAGATACCTGATCCTTCAGGTATCTCAAACGACCTTCAGTACTTTCTATCTCTTCTTCAATAACCCTTATCCTATCTTCGATATCCAGGATATCTTTTACCGTCTTTGCTTGTTGCAATAACTCCCTGTAGCGGGTAAGGTAATTCAATTTGCTTAACAATCGACTTTCAAGGTCAATGAACTGCTCGGTAACGTCTCGCGCATCAATTTCTTTATACAAGATACGTCCGTTACCTGATTCCACACCCGTTATAAAATGCTCAAATTTCCCTGCCGGAATTCTTATTGTTAGATGGTAGGTCGACTCAGTATCCGTATCAAAGTAGCGTTCGTTGGCGTAATAAGCTGCATGCAGCCCGACAAGAGAATCAGTCATTGTCCTGGTTTTATTCAGGTCGTCTGCTTTTATCCCCATGCGACCATCTTTGATCAGTTGCTTTTTGTTAACTTCTTCATAAACGTTTTCTTCATGCATTGGAGTTGCAACCGATAAGGCTTGCCTGCTTAAGGTTTTTCCTTCCCCGCCGGTAGCATCCATTTGATACGTTGCGTCCATTTGAACCATAGTGTCGTCCGTGAGAATGAGCTTCTCATCCGGTGCATTTCTTTTGCAGGCGGCAAAAACCAGCAACAGGATCAGTAGTTTTTTTGAGTACTTCATATGATGGTCATTTTATTGAACGAAAGATATATCCTTACTGTAACCACATGTTACGACACATTCCGTGCCAATAATGTACAATGTCTGCATGGAGTACTTATTTTAATGTAGTAGACAACGAATAGAAAGTTATGGCAATCGAAAAGTCTTTCAAGGTGCTTAAGCAATAAGACCAGTGACAGGTCACGAAAAATGTTTTTTGATGGCCTGTAACAGGTCTTTTTGTCGTATGGGTTTGGTGATGTGGTCGTTGCATCCTGCTGCGAAGGCTTTTCCACGATCGCCTGTCATGGCATATGCGGTTTGCGCAATAATAATGATATCTTTATTGGATTCTCTGATGATGCGGGTAGCATCATACCCATTCATGTCAGGCATCTTTATATCCATAAATACCAGATCAATATCCTGAAAGGCCTTGACCATATCTACTGCCTGTCTGCCTGTTACAGCATGTAAAAACTCATATGCATGGTCTTCGAGCATGATACACAACAGATCATAAGAACTTTGATCATCATCAGCTACCAGGACTTTCAGCTTTTTCGATATTACTTTGTTGTCTGTTGCAGAACTGCCGGAATTTGATTTGATGTTAGCGGGAGTTTGTTGTCGGCCTGGCAAGGTAAAAAAGAATTCCGAGCCTTTTCCCGGTTTACTTTTTACCCAAATGGCACCTCCAAGCATTTCGGTATAAGCTTTGGCTATTGACAAACCCAATCCGGCACCTTCATATCTGCTGCTAAGTGATGTGTCGGCCTGGACAAATCTGTCGAAAATAGAATCGATTTTTTCTTCGGGGATGCCAATGCCTTCATCTTTAACAAAGAACTGTACCATGTCTTCCTTCATGGCATATCCAACTTCAATCAATCCGTTATCTGAGAATTTAATGGCATTATTCACGAGGTTGGAGAGGATGGTAATTAGTTTTTGCGGGTCAGTATCAATATATGTGTCGGTTTCAGGGATAGATAGTTTTATTTGTTTAGCACCGTCAAACTGTTTGATATCTGGAGAAAATAATTCACATACAAAGTTTAATTGCTCATTTACATTTGTAGCTTCGTCGTTTATCTCGACATGGCCTGATTCAATTTTTGATATCTCCATCAGGTCATTAATGATGTTAAGCATGCGCTTGCTGCTTTTCTCGATAATAGTTATAAACTTTTCCTGTTGGTCTCCCGACAGATCTGGTTGTTTTAACAATTCTGCAAATCCAAGAATGCCGTTCATCGGGGTGCGAATTTCGTGGCTCATATTGGCCAAAAAGGCAGACTTAAGGTGATCACTTTTCTCTGCTTTTTCTTTGGCTTTTCTAAGTTCTTCCTCGGCTAATTTTGACTGTGTAATGTCTCTGGCAATGCCTTCAATAGCAATGAGTCTGCCTGAGTCATCGAATACAGGCACATTTTTTTGCTCCATCCAGACCACACTGCCGTCTTTTCTGACCCACCGTAATGCGATTAGAATAGGTCCACTACTAACTTTTTGTTCCAGTTCATTAAGGATTTCTATGTCCTCGGGATGCACGAGTATGAATCCCCGCTCGGGGTCTGAATAAAGTTCTTCAGGAGTATAACCTGTGATTATTATTGCAGAGGGACTTACATAGGAAAACTTTTGTTCAGGATATAATTCATAGCGGTATATCAGGTCTTCATCATTCTCGGCCAGGCGCCTGAATCTGTTTTCACTTTCTATTAGTGTTTGTTGGGCTTTCAGGCTTTCAATATTTAGTTTTTTAATCCGA
>SKYG01000224.1 GCA_007128045.1 Bacteroidales bacterium
GAATTATTAATATATGTAAGGCTCACGGATTAAATCATATCCGCTTTCACTCATGGTGTCCGCCAAAAGCAGCATTCGAAGCAGCTGACAAATTGGGCTTCTACTACCAGGTAGAGGTCTCGGCATGGGCGCCAAACCTTGGTGCTGGCTTACCAATAGACAAGTGGGTGTATGATGAAAGTAAACGAATGGTAGCTGAGTATGGAAATTATCCTTCCTTCTGTTTAATGCCTTATGGCAACGAACCGCATGGTCCTAACCACAGAGAATATTTAATTGAGTTTGTGAAATACTGGAAAGCCAAAGATTCGCGCCGGGTATATACTACCGGTGCAGGCTGGCCCGTTGTTCCTGAAAACGATTTTCATAATACACACCGTGGTACCCGTATTCAGGGGTGGAACCAAAACCTGAACAGCATTATAAATAGAGAAGCTCCTCGAAGCGATTACGACTGGGAGGCAACAGTAGCAGAATTAACCGCACCAATGATTAGCCATGAGATTGGTCAATGGTGTGTTTATCCTAATTTTAACGAAATACCGAAATACGATGGTGTTTTAAAGGCTACAAACTTCGAAATTTTCCAAAAAAGCCTTGAGGCAAACGGAATGCTTCATTTGGCTGATGATTTTGTACAGGCATCGGGTAAATTACAAGCACTGTGTTACAAAGCCGATATTGAGGCAGCATTACGCACCAAAGGGTTTGGCGGTTTTCAATTGCTCGACATTCGCGATTTCCCCGGACAAGGAACTGCATTGGTGGGTGTTCTTGACCCGTTTTGGGATGAAAAGGGATATATTTCACCCGAAGAATTTCGTCAATTTTGTAACGAAACAGTTCCTCTGGCAAGGTTCAAAAAAATGATTTTTACCAACGATGAAAAGATTGAAGCAGAGATCGAAGTAGCCCATTATGGCGAAAAAGAGCTTAAGGCGGTAGTGCCAACCTGGAAAGTTGTTGATATAACAGGCCTGGTGGTTCGTGAAGGGACATTTAATAAGACAGATATAAGCTGGGGGCATAATATAAAACTGGGAGCAATAAGCGAAACGATAGAATCTGAATCTGCAGCAAAATACCAATTGCAGGTCGAAGTGGCCGGTTTTATGAATTCATGGGATTTTTGGGTATTTCCGGCTCAATTACCGATGCTTGACGATGATATTTTAGTTGTTTCAACATTAAATAAGGCCGCACTTGCAAAGTTGGAAGAAGGGGGTAAAGTGTTATTAACAGTAGAAAAAGGCAGCATTAAAGAAGGCAGAGGGGGAGAAGTTGCGGTAGGTTTTTCAAGTATATTCTGGAATACCGCATGGACCAACGGGCAACAACCTCATACGCTTGGTATTTTGTGCGACCCCAAGCATCCGGCGCTGGCAGATTTTCCAACGGAATACCATTCTAACTGGCAATGGTGGGACGCCATGAGCCATTCTAATGCCATCAACATTGGTGAATTTACCAATATACCAGATCCAATTGTCCGCATTATCGACGATTGGGTGACCAACAGAAATCTGGCATTAATTTTTGAGGCAAAGGTGGGAAATGGCAAGTTGCTTATGACTGGCGTAGATTTGCAGTCAGAATCAATAAATCGCCCCGAAGCAAGGCAATTGTTGTACAGTTTGAAAAAATATATGGCAGGCAATCAATTTTTACCAACAACTGAACTTTCTGAGATAGAAATTGCTGGTTTGTTTCAATAGTAAACTGTTACCTGCCATTTAAAAACAAAGAATTTTGAAAAACAGAAGATTTTACCTGGCTCAATTGATTGTACTTGCATTTGTATGTCTACAAGTTTATGTTTTGGAAGCACAAACACCACCTTATTCAGGAACTGTTTGGATCGAATCCGGTATAATCACAGATGCCGATTGCTCTACATTATCCAGTGTTACATATACTGGCCAAGGTATTAAAGTGGTATATGATCGTAGAGTAAACGCCTGGGTGTCTATTAATGCTCATCTGTTTGATATAGTCTGGAATGATTCGCTTACATCGCAAGCGGTAGTAAATCCGGAATTCAATCTAAAAGAAGCTACTGTCGAAGCTAATAAATATGGTTTCAAAATAGGTCAGCTACCTCATTGTTTGAGAACCGATGTTAATGAAATATGGATTCACAAAGGAGTCAATGCCTGGGGTGGAGGTAATAAATCTATCCTAATACATACTGATGGTGCAACATGGCACGAAAAGTTTTCTGAAGAAACCTTGATACATGAAGCTGCCCATACTTCTCTCGATGCTATTCACGCTTCTCATCCTGATTGGATAAATGCACAAAATCTTGATGGTACATTCATTTCCACGTATGCTGAAAACCACCCTGGAAGAGAAGATATTGCGGAAAGTTTTTTACTTTGGTTGGCTGTCCGGTATTTTCCTTCTCGGATATCAACTACCAACTATAACATCATAACACAAACAATTCCCAATCGTCTTTTATATTTTGACGCACAAAATTTTAATTTGAACCCTATTCCATGCTCAACAGTAGCAATAGAGACCATTGAATCTAACAAATCTTTTTTGGTGTATCCTAATCCTACAACCGGCATTTTACATATTGGGTCCCCTTTGGACGGAGACACCCACATCGATATTTATGATTTAACAGGACGAATTATAGATAGTTTCAAGAAGAGTGGCAATCAGGTCGATTTGTCGGCCTTTTCCGATGGAGTCTATTTAGTTTTATTGAGAAATAATAATAATATAGGGACTTTGAAAGTAATTAAAAACGGCAGGTAACACGGGTTTTGCCTCAGGCGGGTTGACTTGCAAACTTGGAGCTTTGTGCTTCTATTCAAGTTCAGTACTTATTGACAGTTTTGTGCTCCAAAACCCGCCCGAACGCAAAGCCCGAAAAGGTTAAATGAAAATTATGAAGTATTTATAAAAAAAAACAAGCATTTTATGTTTGATCCCGGCGAAAACCATAACCTGGCTGATTCATATCCGGAAAAAGTGAATGAATTATTGGCATTGTTTTTTCGGGTCAAAGGAGAATAAATCATTGAAAAATAGAGAAATGAAACGATTTTTACCAGAATTGTCATTGTTTTTATTCATTCTTACCACAAGTGTACAGGCACAGATTACGTACAGCCTGGTTGCAGGAAGCGAGTCCTGGCCTGCCGACAAACGGTCAGCAATAATCCAGGCGATGGATGAAGCTGTGGATCATTACAATAATAACGGCTATTTTATCAAGGCGCTGACTGTAGAATATAATCCGAATGTGCCAACGGCAGATGCCAATTTTAACGGGCGAATACGTTTTGGAGGTTCCATAAGCACTCGAACGGCTTTGCATGAGATTTCACATACTCTGGGTGTGGGAACTGTTTCTCAATGGTGGGCCAGAATTGGAAGTTCAAACACCTGGACAGGGTCACGCGCAAATGCTCGGGTGCAGCTTTATAATGGAGAAGGCGTTACGGTGAAGTGCGATAATATGCATTTTTGGTCGAGTTCCGGCCCAACCTACGGATTGAACTATCCAAGAGAAGATGGCTCTACCAACCGTATCCGTCACGTTCGTATGGTGTCGGCATTGCTTTGGGATATGGGGCTTATTAAAGACTCAGATAATGATGGTCTGCCGGATGACTGGGAAATGTTTTACTTCGGAACGCTTGATTATAATGGCAACGATGATTACAATGGCGATGGGGTAACTAATCTTGACAATTATAAGGCCGATACAAACCCCACCTCGAAATATGAATGGATTAAAGTTAGTGACCGGGATGCATCAGTAAGCTATGATGCCAATTGGGGAGAGTGGCCAAGTATCCCTAGTTATAACAACGCTGGGGTTAATTATAGTCAAATTACCGGGGCAACCGCAACATTTATTTTTACCGGAACCCGGGTCCGATATTATGGTTTTAAACGCAGTAATCTGGGATTTGCCGATATTTATATTAATGATGTGCTACAAACATCTGTTGATTGTTATGCGCCTTATCTTGAACCCGATGTGTTGCTGTACGAATCTGACATATTGGCATATGGTTCACATACACTTAAGGTTGTTGTGAGGGGGACTAAAAACCCTTCCAGCAGTGGAACTGAGGTAATTATTGATGCTTTTGAGTATTATGAGGGCGACTTGTCAAGCGCTATTTCATCAGACAATGTAATATATGGGTCGCATGCATTAAAGGTTTATCCTAACCCGGTTAAGGATGTGTTTACACTCGAATCTCCGGGAGACTTTGTAACTAAAGTGACGATTTTTGATACGTTGGGAAGAAGAGTATATCAGAATACATTTATCGACAGAATTAAAATACGCGCCAATGAAATTTCAGCTTCAGGTATCCTTGAAATTCAATTAGAGGGTGAAGGGAAGTTATATCATGGAAAAATAGTAATCCTGTAAATTGTTGGCAGGGATGGTTTTTAAGAGGAAAACATTGTTTTTTAATAAACAGAGAAAAATGAAAATAAACCTAATGAAGGTTCTTATAATCTTTGTCTTTTCAGCTGTGGGAACAGCACAATGCAAAGGGTCAGATTATTTGAAGAATTTTAAAGAACAACTCGAATTGAAATGGCCGGAAAACAAGACGATGAATGTAGTTTTTCATGGTCATAGTGTGCCTTCGGGCTATTTTACATCCCGAAAGGTGAATACACTTGAGGCCTATCCGCATCTTTTTTTAAAGTACCTGAAAGAACATTATCCCTATGCCGTGATAAATTGCATTACTACCGCTATTGGAGGAGAAAACTCCCAACAGGGAGCAAATCGCTTTAAGGAAGATGTTTTAGTGATGAAACCGGATCTGCTGTTTATAGACTATGCGCTCAATGATCGGGGCATCAGCCTTGAAACAGCGGAGATGTCATGGAGGCAGATGATTGAGGACGCCTTGACAGCAGGAGTAAAAACCATTCTTTTTACACCAACCCCAGATTTAAATGAAGATATTCTGGATGAAGAGGCACCCCTGGTGAAATATTCCAGGATGATTCGAGAATTAGGTCAGGAATATGATATCCCGGTAGTTGATAGCTATATGCACTTTAAAAGTTTAAAGGAAGCTGGTGATGAATTGCGCACATACATGGCTCAGAATAATCATCCCAATGCATTGGGACATATGGAGGTTTTGAAAGTATTGGTATCAACACTGTTTAATTAAGAACACACGAGAATCGAACCATATGGCACGGCTTCACCGGGCTCACGAAGGGCCCGGTACTCCCGATGAGAAATCGAGACAAGCTATGTGACCGATCTAAAACAAAGTATGAATACATGAGATTATTTATTTATTTGATAATCATGCTGTTATATGCCCATGGAGTATATGGGCAAGCAATATCAAATCTAAACGTATTTGTAGCTGATAAGGTTTTTATAAACCCGGATATATTTGGCGTTAACAATGATTGGAGATTTATTTCAGACGAACGGTTCCCATCATTTTCCAACACAATTAAAGATCTAAATCTTGGTGTATTAAGATATCCTGGTGGTTGGGAATCGGAATGGGTTGATTGGGCAACAAACACTGCTCCTTCATGGCCAAATGCTCCCGACGTACCAGGAGCCTCCATAGCAACGGTCCAATCCAATTATTCCAATTATTCTATTGTTATTCCAACTTTGCAAGCAATGAATCAGCGTTATAACTCAGCTGCCTGGCATAATGCTGTTGCCAAATTAAAGTTAATTGCTAAGGATGCCATTGATAGAGCCAGAGCCGGAGGAAACACTGTGAAGTATGTAGAAATTGGTAACGAATGGTGGTTAATGTATGCCGGAGGGGTTAGCAGGAGTGAAAAGTTGATTAACTATAGTAAAACAGCGATGCATATTACCAGTTATTTGGCAGAGCAATACCCCAATAGAGATTTCAAAATTATAATAAATGGAGATTTTACAGTTCCGCAGGAATTTGCCACAATGAAAGCGAATTTTACAGAAGCGCTTGATGAAGTAGATGGCATTGCTTTACATACTTATACTGGTTATCACCCACCGGAAGATAAAATAGACTTTGGTATTAAAA
>SKYG01000346.1 GCA_007128045.1 Bacteroidales bacterium
GCGCAACCGGCAATACTGTTGAAGATAAGGCATAGGTAGACACGTACAGGAAGACGATCTCCACATCATTGCTTTTCAGCAGCTCTCCAGCCGCCCTGGCTTTTAACGGGTTGTCGACCATCCCGGCATCTATTACTTCTACCCCGTAAGAACTGATTTTTTGTCTGATCTGTTCCTGGTATCCTTTAAGGTTGTCCAGTAAGCCATCAAACTGGCCCCAGTAGGTATCGAGGCCGATTCCAAATAATCCAACTTTTGTCATATGTTTTTGTTTTTTATTAGAGATTAAAAAGTTCTGTAACAGGGTTAAATATTTTGCAGATCGATGATCCCCGGAATGAAAATTTATGGCCGGAATAGGGATTCATCAAAGATAAAGATTATAAGAAAGATGTTATACGATATTGTCCTGCTGTCAGGATAGTAACCTCTTTCATCCCAGTTTGTGCATTTTTTTCTGTTGTAGCCGTAATGCGTTTGCCTTTGTTATCTTTTATGTTGACAAGGGTGCCTGGTATGTTCACATATGCGGTGGCTCCCGGTGGGATCTCAATGTTCCATATCAGTGTTGGGCCTTTTCTTTCCCATGAGCTTTCAATGATGCCCATGGCAGAGTTGTAGCGGCAATTTACATGGGTGAGTCCTTCGGCGATGTGCGGATCAAGGTGTATGCGTCTGAACCCAGGTAATCCGGGGTCTGGTTTGATTCCTGCAAGCCCCTGAAAGAACCATGCGATAAAGCCTGTCTGGAAAGGATGGCTCATGGAGCGTGTGTAGACGTTTTCTTCATCTTTCTCTGTAGGCCAAACTTCCCAGAATGTGGTGGCATTGCGTTGCATCAGATATTTTATGCCTGGGCTTTTGTCGGCTTGCAGGGCGTTCCATAGCGTTTCGCTGTGTCCGAACCTGGCAAGCGAGGGCCATAGGGAGGGCATGCCAAATACGCCGGTCAGGAAGTGGTAGCCGGCATCTTTCACTTGTCGCTCTAATAGTTGGGCAGTTCTTTCGTGGTGTTCTGGTGAAAGTACCCCCCAGTCGATGGCGATGGCGTTGATGGTTTGGTCGGGGGTCATGATGGGGTTGTCGCCATAGAAAGCGGTGGTGAAAGCGTCTCTGACACGCTTAGCCATGTCGGCAAAGTGGGTTGCATCTTCTTCCTTTCCCAGCAGCCGGGCCGTTTCTGCCATAATCTGTGCGCAACGGTAGAAGCATGCGGTGGATAGCATGGGCACTACTTCGGCGTAGAAGCGGCGGTCTTCGCTGCGATCACCATTGCCATGCCATGGTTTGCACCAGTCGCCCATGCCCGAATAGATGATATCATCGGTGGCCAGACCCTGCAGGTGCTCTGTCCATTGGCGCATATAGCTGTAGTGTTGTTTCAGTGATCGAATATCACCGGTAAGCAGGTATACATCCCAGGGAATATATACCAGGGCCGACCCCCATTCCGGGGATGCTCCGCCAATAAAGCGCTTGCCGGGTGCCACCATGGTAGGGATGCCAGGTTCTTTGTAACCGATACTTCGTTCGTGGGGTTTAAATACGAGCATATTGCCACTGCGTTGTGCGGTGGTCACGATGTCGGTGGTGTATTTTCTCCACATAGAGGCGGCATCGAACAGATACATGGAGTAGGGGACAATCAGGTGGGCATCGCCCGTCCAACCGCATCGCTCCCTGATGGGACAATCGGTAGGCAGACCCAGGATATTGCCCACCAGGGTGCGGTAGCCCATCTCGAAGGCTTGGTTCAGTGTTTCATCAGAACTGTGGAAAGTTCCCCTGGGCTCCATGTCTGTGTGTACCACAATGCCTTCCAGCAGATTCAGACCAGGTTCGCCATCCATAATCTGGCCCTCTTCAACGGTAAGTTCGGCATACCTGAAGCCGTGATAGGTGAATCGTGGCTCCCAGCTTTCCGGCCCTTCGCCTTTACATATATATATGTCGGTTTGGATGACACCGGTGGCAGACACGCCGCCTGTGGCAAAGTTCAATTCTCCGCTGGGGAGCAGGTCTTCTGCAAACCGGAGGGTGAGTTTGGTGCCGGGGGTGGCATCGACATGCAGTTTTGCCCAGCCAACCAGGTTCACCCCAAAATCGTACACCCAGGTGTTCTCTTTCAGCCTGGAAACGTCAATGGGCTTGATGGTTTCCTTTCTGCGGTTTGGAGGCAGCGACTGTGCCTCCTTGATGCCACCCGGGTCGGGCATGACCACGACCGGCATCCAGCCACTGGCATCCGGACTGTTTCCATTCCAATGCCGGTCGAACAACCGTGCATCGTATTGTTCTCCTGCATATACGTTGGAAGCGATCACCGGGCTGGCTTTGCACTGCCACGACGGGTCTGTAACCACCCTTTTGGTGGTGCCATCCTGGAAGGTGATCTCTAACTGTACTTTGATGGCCGGTTGCCCATAGCTGGCTCCCGCTCCGTGTCCCCAAACCCGGTCCTGGTTAAAAAAACCGTCGCCTACCCAGAATGCGAGCACATTTTCTCCCGCTTGCAGCAGGGAGGTAAGGTCGTGTGTTACATAAAACACGCGTTGATCATAGTCTGTTTGCACCGGGTCAAGTACCGCATCACCCAGCCTGATGCCATTCAGGTGGCTTTCATGCCAACCCAGGGCCGCGACATATAGCCGGGCCTTGGAAACAGGCTTGTTTACTTCGAAAGAGGTTCTGAACTGGGGAGCCGAACTTTTTCTGGAATCCGGATCCATTCCAATCCATTCTCCCTTCCAGTCACTGGCTTCTTTCAGTCCGGTTTCAAATACAGCTGTTTCGCTCCAGTTGCTGCTGCTACTGTCGTCATAAACCGTTCGTACACGCCACCATGCTTCGCTACGTGAGGGTAGTGCTGAGGCATCGAAAGGGACCCAAGGCCCGTCTTCTACAGGAAGAAAATCTGACCTCCATATTGTTGCCTGTTCGTTTTGAGAGGCTTTGTAACTATGTGCGACCAATACTTCATAGCCGGTAATGGCTTTGCCTGCTTTGTCAATAGCTGGTGGCCACGATAGGCGGGGAGTTGGCTCGTCGGTTACCACCCATCCAGACCTTCCATCTACCCGCAGCCCGGGTGAATCAATACGGCCATGTGGTTCCTCTGCTACCTGGCATGACCATAAAGTCCAAATGCAAACCAGAAGCAATCCTAAAACAATTTTTTTCATGGGTTTATTTTTTTTCCTTTGACCTTCGACCTTCGACTTTCGACCTTCATAATCATCCTCTTTTGTGTTAAAGCAATTGTCAAAATATTTTACATAGTATGCCCGAATGGAATCTGGACATGGGTTGGTTGCTGCGATGTGATGGTTGACGAAAAACCGGTATTTATTTTACTTTCTCTGCCCACTCATCAGTTTTTTGTCTATATGCATCGATCAACTCACTATATTCCGGATGGCCTATCAGGTTGTGTATTTGATTTGGGTCATTCTTCAGGTCATAAAACTCTTCAAATCCTGATGCCAGCTCATAATAGTGCAGATAGGTGTGGTCTTCAGAAATGACACCCACTGATTTGGGAATGGTTGGTATCGGAATTGTATGTTCGTAAAAAAATTCTGTTCTCCATGGGATTTGATTGTTGTCGATGAGCCTGACAAGGTCTTTGCCTTGCATTTGTTCTGGTATTTCCACGCCTGCCATGGAAAGCATGGTGGGGGCCATGTCGATATTCAATGCCATCTGCTCGATGGTGATGCCCCGTTTTCTGGCGGGCAGCCTGGGGTCGTATATAATCAAAGGGATCCTTACAGATTCCTGGTGTCCATACCATTTACCAGCCAGACCGTGTTCAGCCAGGTAAAAGCCATTGTCGCTCGTATAAATGATGATGGTATTCTTGTCGAGCCCCAGCTCTTTCAGCTTTTTCATCATATTGCCGGTGCATTCGTCTACCCCTGTGATCAGGCGGTGGTGGTTTCTGACAGACTCCTGGTATTTCTCTTCGTTGGGGAAGCGCATGTGCCATCGTCGCCTGGCTTCATTCACCAGCCTGTTATTGCCGGCCTGTGGATTACGGAAGTCGTCCGGAAATTTGGAATAATAATAGGTAGAGTCGTAGGTGACAGGCAGTGGGATCTCTACATCGGCATAGAGCTCCATAAATCGCTCCTGGGGGATAAACTGACGTGGGTCGTTATCCTGTACGTGGGGTGATTTGAAGCTTACAGACAGGTTAAAAGGTTGTCCGGTTGTGCCATGGGTTTCCAGGAACTCAATGATCTGCCTTTCTACCAAGTCGTTGTGGTGGATGAAGTTGCCGTCTTCATCCCAATTCTCAAAATCGGGTTGGTGTTTGTTCTCTACAGCCCAATAGTCGAAGAACTGATCGGGAAACTCCAGTCCGACCCCATATTTTCCAATAAACCCTATCTTATATCCTGCCAGGTTTTTCAGTAGCAGGGGATAGGTATACTGCATCTCTTCAGGGGTGAAAAAGTCGTGGAAGCTGTTTTTCCCATGACGGGAGGTGTATTGGCCTGACAAAATGCTGGCCCTTGAGCACACACAGATAGACGTGGTTACATAGGTGTTTTGGAACAAGACACCGTCATTCGCCAATGCATCAATATTGGGAGTCTGTATGATGGGGTTGCCCATCACACCCAGCGCATCCCACCTTTGGTCGTCGGTAAGCAGAAAGATGATGTTGGGTTTTTGGTCTTCTTTCGGGGTGCAGGAGACGGAAAGGGCAGAAAGGCCGGTGGCTGCGATCATTGCGGCAGCCCCTACCTTCAAAATTTCTAGGTGGTTTAGTGGTTTTGGGTATTTCATATACCTGTCGTTTGGTCGAAGGTCGAAGGTCGAAGGTCGAAGGTCAAAAGTCGAAAGTCGAAGGTCGAAGGTCGAAGGTCGAAGGTCGAAGGTCCATTGTATGTATCTGTTGATAGATGCGGTTAATTGGCTATTTCAATTATTGCATATCTACCACGAGGGTATAGGAGCCACTGCCCAGACCTGGATAGAGTTGGTATTCCGGATGATCCTCATCTGTCTCTGGTTTTTGACGAAGCGCTATTCCTTCGGTAAATGTCACTTTCTGTCCTTTATGGAACAATGGTACATAGACATCGGCGGTGGTATTGGCGGGTATTTCGAACGACCAGATGAATTGATCTCCGGTATTTTCCCAGTGGCTGGTTATGGGTCCGTAGGGCGACTCATAGCTGCCTGTTGCGTAGGATAGTTTGGAGGTAAACCAGGGCCGTAGGATGGTTTTTTTTAAGCCAGTGTATTCCGGAGAATTGTTGATCCCGGCGATGCCCCGTATCAGCCATTCGTCGTATCCGGCCTGCATGGGGTGGCTGTGTGAGCGCAGGTTCAGCATGTCGGCTTCTTCTTCTGTGGGTCCGATGCCCACAGGCAATATTTCCCACAGGGTGGTGGCGTCGTAATGATCCCACATAAATGAGAAACTGTTCTTGCCGGTTTTGGTAAACAGCCTGTATGCTGCATCCATCGCACCATGTTCTGCCAGGGCAGGAAAAATCCTTCCCAGCCCGAAAATGCCGGTCTGAAGAAAGCCTTCACCTTCCAGGTCATCGGTTTCGACCATGGCCGCAACGATCGCCTCCAGGTCTTCTTTGGGCGCCAGTCCGGTTTGGATGGCCATGGCATTGGCGGTTTGACTGCCGTAGGTTTTGTTTTCCCTGTCGTAGAATGCTTCGTTGAAGCGCTCCCTGAGTTTGTGTTGCCAGGTGCCGTAATATTCGGCATCTTCTTCATGGCCAAGTATCGCGGCAATTTTTGAGAGTATGGTCAGGTCCAGGTAATGGAAGGCCGAAGAGCTCAATGCCACGGGGGTGTCGATATTCTCATTGCCTCCCGGCGGGCACCAGTCGCCCAGCCCATGTGGTACCAGCAAGTCTTCGTCGATGGCTCCCACGAATTCTACCCATGTTTTTATGTCGGGGTAGAACGTGTTCAGGATTTCTGTGTCGCCGTAAAATTCGTAGATCAGCCAGGGTACCTGAGCCAGGGCCGTACCCCAGTCGGGTGAGGCTGTGCCGCTGGTTCTTCTTCCCGGTACGATCATGGTAGGGATGCCCTCGGGTTTGATGATAAAGCTGCGGTCGTGGAAGTGTTCGCCAAAGTAGAGTTCGCGTTTGGCTTCTCTCCCTGACGACCTCATGTCGTAGGCATATTTTTTCAGGAACAGCCGGGCGTTGAACTGGTACATCAATGATGTGGCTGCGGCATGCACATCTCCAGTCCACCCGCAGCGTTCGCGGTGTGGACAGTCGGTGAGTTGGCTATGCAGGTTGCTTATCATGGTCCATCTTGCCATGTCGTGCAGCCTGTTGATCTGCTCACTGGAGCATTCAAACGTGCCGGCAAGGGGTAAATCATTATGCACCACGATGCCGGTAAGCATATCCTTGTTGGGCGCATCTGTCAGTCCCGACACTTCAACATATCTGAATCCATGATACGTAAATCGTGGCTCCCATACCTCTGCACCTTCTCCTTTACATATATATGTGCTGGTTTGCACGTAGCGGGTGGCCCTTACTCCTGTAGAAGCAGGGTCTATATGTCCTTCGGTATCGATTTCTTCCGAAAAGCGCATCACGATTTTTTGTCCCTTTTCCCCTTCAATCTTGAGCCTGACCCAACCCGCAAAGTTCTGTCCCATGTCAAAAACATACAGGTCTTTTTCCGGGTTCAGGATGCGTTTTACAGGGACTATGCCTGTTTTCCGTATGGGTTCCATGGTTTGTTCTATCAGTCTGGTGGGATGGATACTGGCCTTCTCTACAGCGTTCCATTCGAGCTTGTCAGATCCGGGGGTACACCAATCCGGCACTTCCAGTCTGGCATCATAAGTCTCTCCGGCGTAAATGTTGCTAAAGGTGATGGGTCCACTTTTCCATAGCCAGGATGCGTCTGTGACGATGGTTTCCCGTGTCCCGTCGGCAAGCGTGATCAGCAGCATGGCAGATAACACCGGTGGCCCGTAGGCCATGGCGGGCGTCCACACCAGGTGCTGGTTAAACCAGCCATTGCCAAGCATGACCCCTAACATGTTGTCTTGTAAGAATAGTTCAGGCTCGAGTTCATAGACAGAGTAAAAGGCATAATCCTCGTAATTGGTTTGTGCAGGCTCCAGTACCTTGTCGCCGATCTTCTTGCCGTTAAGGTATGCCTCATAATACCCCAAGCCACATACATATAGTACTGCCGACTTAACCGGTACATCATTATCCAGGGAAAAACTTTTCCGGAACAGTGGCATAGGGGCCTCCGGGTCATAATCATGGGTGATCCATTCACCTCGCCAGTCATTGTCATAGTCTATGGGCATAAGAAATGACTGGTGGTCACTCCATGGTGAAGGCCTCCCTTTACGATCCCAAACCATCACTTTCCAGTAATACTCTTTTCCGGACACCAACTTTTCTCCCTCATATGAAACAAACAGCTGTTCTTCGGAAGCACGCTTTTTTGAGTCCCATACAGATGCGTTACCTGACTCCAGCGATTGCTTCGAATCTGATACAATGATCCTGTAGGCTCCCTGCTTCCAGCCGACACCATTTGTTTTCGTTTTCCACGAGAAAGACGGTTTGATGTCTTCCATGTCAAATGCATCAATTGTTGCATCTGTCATATAAATGTCGACGTTGTTATCGACAGGCCGGAGGCCATCACAGGAGCTAAAGATCATTCCGGCAGTTACAAATAATAACCATACAAACAATGACATGTTTGCGAGTCGATGCGGAGTTTTTGGAGTATGTGTTTTCATGAAACAAATATGATGCATTAAATTCAAAGTCTCTTTCAATTTTGTGTTGAACAGTTTTAAAATTGTCTCAATGATATTACTGAAAGGAATGGTTCACTAAGAACACGTTGCACCTGAAGGATAAATATAATATTTCTAAGTTTGGAACAAATTCTAAACATGTTGAAACAAAAGTTAAAGAATTATAAAATAAAAATATAGAATTTTGGGCCATTGAATGATTGAGTTTTGATTCATAGATTAACTAAAAACTAAAATTGGCTTATGAAAAAAATTTTGCTTTCATTGTGTTTATTGCTGTCCACGATCATATTATATGGACAGGGTATCCGCGTTACTGGCAGGGTGACCGATGATGTCGGCGAAACCTTGCCTGGTGTTACTGTTATGGTGCGGGGCACCTCCACGGGTACGGTGACGGATTTGGATGGACGGTATGAGCTGCTGGCACCTGCTCCTGATGCTATCCTGGTCTTTTCTTTTATTGGTATGGCATCTCAGGAAGTTTCTCTACAGGGCAGAAACGTCGTCGACGTGGTGCTCAGCAGGGCTGTTACCGATCTGGATGAGGTAGTGGTGGTAGGCTATGGCACGCAGCGCAGAGAGAGTATGGTGGCGGCCATTTCCACAATTTCTTCCAAAGAGATAGTTCAGTCTCCCACATCCAACCTTAGTGCTGGTTTGGCTGGCAGGATGCCTGGTTTGACTATTATGTTGAAGGATGGAGAATTGGGACGCGAGAACATTCAAACATTTATCAGAGGGACTGCCACAACGAATAACGCGGCCCCATTGATTCTGGTTGATGGTGTTGAACGGGAGATATCGACCTTAAACATGCACGACATTGAGTCGATCTCGATTCTGAAAGATGCCTCTGCCACGGCCGTGTTTGGTGTTCGTGGTGCCAACGGGGTGATCCTGATCACATCAAAACGGGGTGAGATCATGGCCCCGCGGGTGTCTGTAAACTCCAGTTATTCTTTGCAGTCTGTGACCCGCATGCCTGAACCACTGAATGCTGTAGACTTTATGACCGTGCGCAACCAGGTGGTTGAGCAGCACAACAGAACCACTGGACAAACTAGTGAGTTGCCTTACTCAGAAGAGATATTTGAACATTACCGCAACGGCTATTTGCCGGAGTATTATGTAGACCGGAACTTCTTCGAGGAGTTTATGGAAGACTATGTGCCCATGTCGAATACCAATATGAATATCCGGGGTGGAAATGAAAGCACAAGATACTTTGGTAGCCTTGGGTACATGCGCCAGGGAGGGCCTTTTAAAACCGAACGTTGGGATGAGTACAACTACGACAATAGCCAGCGTCTCGACCGCTTTACCTTCCGTGCCAATGTGAACACCAAGGTGAACGACCGGCTGGATGTCTGGTTAAACCTGTCAGGTCACCTGCAAGACAAGAACGACCCTACCATATATGGGAATGTGGATGCTGCCATCAGGACGGGATCGTATTATTATATGTTATTAGCCTCTTTTATCGATCATAATGCGACTTCATACCCTGATCTGTCGCCTGAAGGGCATGTGGTGAACCTGCCTGGCGCAGGAAGAACACCTTATGGGAACCTGAACCGCACTGGGTATCGGATTACCACCAATAATACAATCAACTCCACCATCGGGTCAGAATATGATCTTGGTTTTATCACCGAGGGGTTGTCAGCGCGGGCTATTGCATCATACGATGCCAGGACCACCCATATACGCGGATACAGACGCTCTTACCAGAATTACAACCAGTTTCTGGGTACTGATAGTAATGGCAATGATTCTGTGTATTACCTCCCGGGCGATGGCGTTGATGCAGAACTCAGAAAATTGTTGACCCAGAGCTTTTTCCGTAATTTTGACCTGGAGGCCTCATTAAACTACAACCAGTCTTTTGGAAAGCACGACGTGACAGGTTTGTTCCTTTATAAGCAAAGCCAGCGTACGGTCAATATCCAGGTACCTTTTAACTATGTGGGGATCGTCGGACGTGCCACTTACGCATATGACCGTAAATACATTGGCGAGGTTAACTTTGGGTACAACGGGTCAGAGCAGTTTGCGCCAGGGCGTCGCTTTGGATTTTTCCCGTCCTTATCTTTGGGCTGGGTGCTGAGCGAAGAAGATTGGCTCCGCAGATCGGATGCTGTGAATTTTCTTAAAATACGCGGTTCTTACGGACAGGTAGGGAATGATCAGATATCTAACATGCGTTTTATCTATCTCGACGACTGGACACAGGGAATGGGTGGCTATTTTAGTACGCTTGGAGGCATTCCCGGGTTGCCAAACCCTGTTTATGAAGCAACATCCAGCAATCCTTTTGTTAGCTGGGAGGTGGCTACCAAAACAAATATTGGTTTTGAAAGCCGCTTTTTCAGGTCGCTTACACTTGATATCGACCTGTTTCACGAAGAAAGGAGTTCTATCCTGATTACCCGTTCAACTACTCCTATGTATATGACTGGTCAAACGAATCAGCCTCCGACCAATTCAGGGATAATGACAAACAGGGGGGTTGAAGCCATTCTTGGATACCGGAAAATGACGAGAAATGAGTTATTTATCAATACACGTCTGAGCGGTTCTTTCGCAAGAAATAAGATGGTCAGCATGAATGAAACCCCACGTGATGATACCTATGCCTATCCTTATACTATTGAAGGTTTCAGAAGAGGTACTGTCTGGGGATATGACGCACTCGGTTATTTCGAAAGCCAGGAAGAAATCGATGCTTGGGCCGATCAGACCGGCTTAGGCGCAAATGTATTCCCTGGCGACTTAAAATACCGCGATGTGAATGGCGATGGTGTGATTGATGTACGTGACATGATTCCCATGCAGCATCCAAACGTCCCCGAGTTGAATTTTACCTTCTCAACGGCACTAAGTTACAAAGGAGTTGACTTTAGCTTCCTGCTGCAGTCGGTACACAACTATAATTTTAACTTTTCAGGCCGTACCATACAGGATTTCGGTGGAAACTGGCCAAAAAATTACTTCAGCATTCATAAATACGCCTGGACGGAAGAGAAGGCTGCCACAGGTGGCGACATCAGATTCCCGCGTATGCATCCTGATGGAGAATCAAATGGCAGCAATGGCTCCATCCCGAGTAATTACTGGAACATCTCCATGAATTATTTGCGATTACGGAATGTTGAACTGGGGTATACCCTTCCTGAGCGTTATACTTCTTCTCTGCGAATTGAGTCAGTCAGGGTGTTTTTTAATGGCATGAACCTGTTTGTCATCGACAATATGCCTTTCAAGTATCTGGATCCTGAAGTGAGTCATTCTCTGAGCCACCCAATATATGCCACCTATAATTTTGGCATAAATGTATCCTTTTAAATCATGGTATATAATGAATCAACAAAAAACAACATATTTTATGAAAAAAAGTATCATAGTCAGCATAGCATCACTATTGCTTGTGCTATTCAGTTGTGAAAAGGTTTTTGACGATGCCCTTGAACGTGCTGATGACTCCCGTGAAAATTTGGATGGTGTGTTAGGCGATCTGAATAAGGTACGGGGATTGTTGACGGCTGCTTATTTAGGGATTCATCAACATCGTACCGATATCTATTTCTGGACCACCTTTGAGTCTTTGACCGACAACGCCTATGACAACCAGGGCCAGAGTATGGAACGGTGGCGGACCGGGTTGTTGTCGCCTTCAGAACCGGCCGTTTGGGTGGCAGAAGGCACTGGTAATGTACTCACCCGGCAAGGATACTGGGCCCGCTATTGGGGTGCAGTAAGGCACTGCAATACGTTTCTAAGTAATATTGACAAGGTGACTGTCCCGCTCGATCAACTGCCACAGTCTGACAGAGATCAGATGCGTGATGAGGTGATCATCCTCAAGGCCTATTATTATACCCTATTGATAGGCATGTTTGGGCCATTGCCTTGGCTTGCAGAAACACCACCGGTCGACTGGGATGGTTGGGAGACTCTTTCCCGCCCAACGTACCAGGAGATCGCAACGATTATAGCCGATGAGCTGCAGGGCGTTATTGACCGTGGTAACGTGCCCATGAAGCGGGACCCTTTTATTGAGCAGGACAAATACCGTATCCCACTAGGATTTGCCTATGGCTTGAAATCGCGGGTATTGCTTTACAATGCAAGCCCCCTGAACAACCCAACGGGTGATGCTGCCAAATACGAGGCTGCTGCTGCGGCTGCCAAACAATTTCTGGATATGAATGCCCATTCTCTGGAGCCTTTTGAGAATACAAAAGGCATGTATATATTGCCGCTTAGTGAGAACCTGGAGGCACGTGAGGTGATCTGGAGAGGCCGTGGCAGGATAAACCAGATCAGTAACGTGCACGGAATGAACCTGTCTGCAGCTGTTCCCCGTAGATCAAACTATGCCAACCACAAAGCAGGGGAAACGCCCACGCAAGAGATTGTTGATGCTTATGAACTTAAATGCGGAGCGTTGATCATCCAGGAATATGATGCAAGCCATGCCAACCCAACCTTTACTCCGGAGGCTCTGGCTGCGGGCTACGACGATGTGAACGACCCTTATTCCAACCGCGACGACCGCTTTTACCGTGATATTCTGTTTAACGGAAATTATTTTGGGGAGTCTTTCGGATTGGGACCCATCACCGTATGGACGTATCTGGATGCACCTGGCACCGGTACCAACGGAAACTCTACCCAGGGTAATAACAGGAATACTTATACCGGTTACTATTATGCCAAAGACCGTGATCCCATTCACTATGGAACCGGAACACTGGGCCAAGGTCATGGACGTGTTCATGTTCGTTCCATCCTGATGCGGTATGCTGAGGTATGGCTGAATTATGCAGAGGCCTTGTGTGGTGCCGGACGGCTGAATGAGGCTGCCGATGCCCTTGACATGACTCGTACGCGTGCCAACCAGCCACCCATCAGGGAGGTACCTGGCTTCCAGCTTGACAAGGAATGGCTTATGCACCGAATCTATAATGAACGTCGCGTGGAACTCGTTTTGGAAGACCATCGCTTTTTTGATGTAAGAAGATGGGATGTGATCAGTAACGATCAGAACAACACAATCAGTGGCATGGTGGTAGAACGAAATGACGACGGCTCTTTTACCCACACCCGTTATCAGATGCCCATGACATGGGCGTGTCATAATGAGAGATACAAGATATTGCCGATCCCATTGGCAGAACAGGTACTTATGCCCAATTTGTTGCAGCCGGAAGCATGGCGATAAATCAAGTAAGTGATAATTATTTAATGCTATAAATGAAAAATATGAAAAACATAGTTAGTAATTACATATGGATGGCTTGTTGCTGCTTGATCGCCATGCTTATCATTACACCCAATATAATGGCAAGTGACAGTTCAGCGAAAAGCGATGCCATTGCACAAGTTTCTATGGCAGAAGATGAAAACAATGACAGGCTGGTTAACAAGACCAACATCTCTTCTGTCTTTGTCATCGGTGGAGACGAGTTGATCCGCTCAGGAGAGAATCATCTGATGGGCGCATTACAGGGCAGGATACCCGGAATGCGTATTCTGCAGACCAACGACCAACCTGGTCAGAGCGGATATTCTGCACAGATCAGGGGCCGTGAGTCTACCAGTGCTGCCCCATTGCTGATATTGGTCGATGGAGTGGAACGCGACATCAGTGAGATAAACCTGCCCGACGTGGAGAGCGTAACCGTTTTGCGTGATGGTGCAGCTACGGCTATTTATGGTATGCGTGCCGCATCCGGTGCCATTCTGGTGAACACAAAGCGCGGATTCGATGGCGAAAGTATCATCAATGTCTCGTTCGACCAATCTTTTCAGTCGCCAACACGGCTGCCCGAATATGTGCCAGCGTATGATTACGCAAATCTTTACAACCAGCGGCAGGCAAACGACACCTTGTATGCAGATATGCAAGACATCAGAGCCGGAGGTACAGGCATCGACCACAGCGGGGTCTCTTTTTACACGCCTTTTGAATTGGACCGATATCGTATGGGCGATATGCAGGAATTCTTTCCCACGCGCGACATGATGGGTGAGTTCATTAATGATTTTTCTCAGATGTCACGGGTCAATATCAGTTTTCAAGGGGGCTCTCCGGCCATGAAATATTTTACCTCTGTGGGTTTTCAACAGCAGGGTACGCTGTTTAAATCCGAACCTTTCGACAGGTACAGTTATGATTCTGAAGGCAGGGCAAACCGCTTTAACTTCCGAACCAACCTGGATATTAACCTGAATCAGACCCTGAATATGTGGATCAATGTTGCAGGGAGTATTGCAGCCATTAACTCACCATTTTTTGGTTCTGGTACCAATTATTCAGACTTCATCGCCAAGCTGTATGAGACTCCCAACAATGCACATCAGGATCTGACTCCTGAGGGCGAAGTACTGGTTAAACGTGATAAGATCAATTATCAGCAGAACAGTTCTGTTTATGGGATGCTGAACCGTACCGGTTCATCCAACCTGACCCGCACACGCGTGGGCACCAATTTCGGTGCCCGTCAGGACCTTGAAATTATTACCCCTGGCCTGGCCCTTTCCGGACAAATGTCTTTTGACGTGTTCGGGCGCTCTACGCTGAACCGCAGCAGAGACTACCAGGCCTTTGAGGTTGCCGTGTTCCCCGATATCAACGGATTGGATTCATTGGGATATGCTGAGGTGCCTGGTACCTCAAATACTGGTTTATCGGATGGACAGGGCAGGTTCTTCAATTATATGTATGATATGTACCTGGGGCTTGAATACAAGCGTTACTTTGGCCAGAAACACTACGTGGATGCTTTATTCAGGGCTGAAAACAACATCTTCCAACAGGAGGATCTCCTGAACAGGTATTTTATGGGTTTGGCCGGCAGGCTGGCTTATTCTTACGATAACAAATATTTGGCAGAAGCCAGCTTTACGTACCAGGGCTCTGAACAATTTGCCAAGGGAAACAGGTTTGGCTTCTTCCCATCATTGGCGCTCGGCTGGATCGTTTCCAATGAGGACTTTTTAGCAGCAAATAACGCATTGAGTTTTCTAAAACTTCGTGCTTCACTGGGTCAGGTTGGCAACACCGGCATCACCTATGGAGGGACAGACCAGTTTTTATACCTTACCCGTTGGAATACCAATGCCACGGAAAACCAAATAGGCAATCCCGACCTTACCTGGGAAACCACCACAAAATTCAATGTGGGTTTTGAATCAGGATTGTTCAATTCGTTTTATCTGACCGCAGATTACTTTTATCATAAGACGGTCGATATCATGATCCTGGATATCGCCACGGTTCCTACCAATATGATGGGCCTTGGCGGGGCCTCACTTCCGCCTGCCAACGTGGGAGAAGCTGAAAACATGGGCTTCGAGTTGTTTGCCGGATACAATAAACAATTAAGTGAAGACTTTTCTCTCAATCTAAGTGGAAATGTATCAATGAGTAAGAACAATCGTATCTACATGGCAGAATTGGCCTACGATGAAACCTATGCATACCCTTTCAGACAGCAGGGTTATCCCATTGGTTACTTCTGGGGGTATAAGACAGACGGACTGTTTAATAACCAGCAGGAAATAGACAACTGGGCGGATCAGTCAGCCCTGGGTGGCCATCCGATTCCCGGGGATATAAAGTATCTGGACCTAAATAACGATGGTATTGTGGATGAAAAGGATCTGGCTCCTCTGGCCATGGGGAATCAGCCTGAAGTTGTTTATGGCTTCAGGGCTCAGGCAGCTTACAAATGGTTTGATGTGACTGTTTTTGTAAATGGAATGACCAATAGAAACGTGTATTTAAGTGGATTTGGCAGATGGGGCAACAGAGATAACTTTACAGAATACATGAAGAATGCCTGGACCCCCGAGCTTGCTGCCAGTGGGGAGGATGTACTCTATCCGCGCCTGGGAAGAAGTTCTACCAACCACAGGATCAGTGATTATTGGATTACAGATGGATCATTCATTCGTTTGAGAAACCTGGAAGTAGGATTTACATTCCCTGAACACCTTTCGCGACGGATTAATGCAGGCAAAATACGCTTGTATGCCACAGGGTTGAACTTAATGGTTTGGGACCAATTGCCGAATAAAGATTTTGACCCGGAAACTGCCAGTGGTTCAAATACTGGTTATCCACTGACCCAGTCATTTATTTTCGGAGCAAGTGTTAATTTCTAACTTGCACCCAAACTGAAATAATGATCAAAAATAATAATCACATGATAAAACCAATAATGATGAGAAAAATATATAGTATAAACTGGGTGCTTGGAATCTGCCTGTTGCTTTTTTCTGTCAATTCCTGCACAGATGCGCTCGACGATACCCCTGCCGAGTTGGTTGACATTAACCGGGTGTTGAGCAGAGAAGTTATCGTTTCCAGCTTTCGGTCCAACAGCTACAATCATCTGAACAATGCTTTCGTAAACTATACATCCAATCAATTATTGGATGCCTATACAGATGATGCATTCCGGGCCGGTACCACCGTTACGTATGACTGGCACAATGGCCTGCTTACCCCGGCCAACAATATGTTTGCCAGTACCATGTGGAATCAGTATTATCAGGGAATCAGGAAGTGTAACCTTGCCCTTGAATACCTGCCTCAATCACGGGTGTCAGAACTGATGATCAGCCAGCAACGTATTGCAGAATGGATAGACGAGGTTACCCTGCTAAGGGCCTGGTATCATTTCGAGCTCATCAGAAATTTTGGCCCCCTGCCATTTTTTGATGTCGCCTACGGTCCGGAATTTGAAGGATGGGCAGATTTGGTAAGGCCAACTTATGAGCAAATCACCACGCGGATTGTAGAGGAGATCGATCTGGTCATTTCCAGGGGAAACCTGCCTTTAAGGTGGCAAAGTACCTCCGAATTCGGTAATGCAAATATGGCGGTAGCCTATGCCTTGAAATCAAGGGTTTTGCTGTACAATGCGAGTTTGTTGAATAACCCGGCCCAGGATATGCAAAAATGGCAGCAGGCCGCTACGGCTTCGCAGGCAGCCATTGATGCTGTTTCCGGAGATTACTGGTTACTCCCTATGGAAGAATACGGGAGACTCTTTAATGAAGGCCAAACGGTGTTGAACCGGGAAGTCATTCTTCGCTCCACCAACAACAATGAAGGTGTCATGAACAATGCCAATGGTGTCGATCTCAGGGGGCTGGGGTCAGCTACCCAGAGTGCCAATGCAGGAGCTGTTCCCTCACAGGAGCTGGTGGATGCGTTTGAGTTATTGGATGGCTCTTTGCCTGTGGTGAGTTACAACAATCCTAACCATACCAGTGTAACGTTTGGTGCAGCATACAATGAAGACCCAGGTTCTAACCCTTATGCCGGTCGTGATGCAAGGCTTTACCATGCCATCGTCTTTAATGGAGCCAACTATGGCAGGTACAAGGGCATGCCGGCAGGAGAGCCTGATCTGACAATCTATACGTATGAAGGAAAACCATTTACCGGGTTTCATGATAACTTCACTTCTGATGAAGAAGCCGACCGGCGAAGAAGCTCTACTGGATATTACGGACGGAAGTACCGTTCTGCAGGCTATTGGGGGGCAACCACAGGGGGAACCAATGCCAATAAGATCTATTTCAGGGTGGCTGAACTTTACCTGAACCTGGCAGAAGCTCATTGTGAATTGGGTAACCTTCCGGAAGCCATGACTGCGTTGAATGTGGTTCGCAATCGTGCCGGACAGCCCAATATCCAGGATGTACCCGGTTTTGTTGCCAGTCAGGAGTTCCTGATGCGTAGAATACGTAACGAGAGAAGGGTAGAGTTTTGTTTTGAAGAGCATCGCTTTTACGATCAACGCCGGTGGAATATGCTAGCCGAAACCAACCAGACAGTAACCGGCATGCGCATCACAAGCAGCGATGGCACTGACAATGGGGTCTTTTCTTATGAACGTGTGCATGTAAATGTGGGCCGAACCGCTTTTTCTGAAAAGTATCTGAGGCTTCCCATACCACAGGAAGAGGCCAGAAGACTTCCCGGATTGGGACAACCAGCAGGTTATTAATGACTCATTTCTATTTATAAGATACATGATCACATGAGTCGTTTTGTAGGCTGCCTATAAAATGACTCATGTGTTTTCCCCGCAACCCGCAACCCCTATGAGGTATCTACTAATAATATGCATCTTTACTTTGTACCTGTTGGGTGCCTCCCAGCAAGGTGCCTCGCAACAAGGTGCCCCTTCTTCTACATCATCGAATCTGGCAATGCCTGAGAGCGACAATGAATCCGATGCTTCTGAGAAGATAACTTCAGCCCGGACGATGATCATGGAAACCCGTGATCTGTATTCCGACACCTGGGTGGCTTCAGATGCGTTGGGACGACTCATGCCAACCCATGATGAGGTTGGTTCTGTGAAGGATGACCAGCGAAGGGTGGTGGGCATGAATGGAACACAGTTTATAGTTGACTTTAAATGGGCCGATAACCCTGGCGACTTGAATGATCCGATATCACTGGCAACAAGTGGGGATACTGCCCCCAACAGACGCTTCAACTATCGGTTTATCTGGGGACAGAATTGATTGGTATGTTACCACATATAAATAGTAAATTGTTTTATCCAAATCTATAATTAAAAATAAAAAAAATGAAAACAACGAAAAAATCAATGAGGTATTTGTCGCTGCTTTTATTGCTTGTGATTGCCATAGCAGGGTGTCAAGAAGACGAGACAAGATATTTAGACCCCATGATATTTGGGCTTAGTGAGAATACAGAAGAAGCTTCTGTTGATATTGCAGCCGGGAGTTTTGGTGGAGCCATGATCGGATTGCGTACTCAGAGAATTAAGCTCATTGGGATACGTACGTTCATTGAAAAAGACGGTTACAGTGGTGATAATTACGGACTCGAGGACAAAGAGGCTGCTTTGCAACGTGTGGCAGAAGCCATTGCCAAAATAGAGTTTAAGCTTGACTCGGTATGGGATGCAAATATCGGGACACAGTTTAATGACATAAACCCAAACAGTGCGGGCATCCAGAACTTCGGTCTTAACGCATATGGTCAAACCTCTTCTCGGGTTGACGATGCTGAGGCCTGGCTCATGGCCGATGCAGATGATGAGACGGTTGAACCCTGGGCTCCAATTGATTTTGTCGTGTTGCAGGAAAGCATTGCAGTGCTGATAGGTTTGTCGAAATTGAACGAACAGGAGGTAATTGATTTCGTGAATCAACTACAAGAACAATACGCCACCATGCTTCAGCAGTATACAAACCTTGAAGCCCAAGTCAACAGCTCACCCTACTTTACACAGGCACAGAAAGAATTGTATGCCGGTCTGGCAGGACCTCTGGAAGAGATGGGTGTTACCATTGAACAAAACCTGTCGCTCGACACAAAAGATGAATTGGATGCGATCAACAGAGACTTGTATGGTCTGGTCTATTTTGTGGAAAACAATTACACATCTCCGCCCCAGTTTCCCAAAGTATATGGAGAAATATCCAGCATTACAGAATTGCGTTGGTTCAGTGAGGTGGCCACCATCGATGATTACAACAACAAATGGGTGTTAACTACCGACATCGATGCTTCTGAAACA
>SKYG01000309.1 GCA_007128045.1 Bacteroidales bacterium
AAACTGGCAGGTATTGATGTTTATCTTCCTACAAGGGATGAGCAAGGCAAAATTGTGAGCTTTCTGATTTCAATAGATGATAAAATAAACCAAACCGAAATTCAAATACAGCAATCCCTTGAATGGAAAAAGGGGCTTCTTCAAAATATGTTTTGCTAAATGAAAGAGAATAAAGACAATATAGATAAGTGGTTGAAATTCCTTAACCCTGAAAACCTGAAAGAAAACCTGATGTTTTCTTCGCTTTATATCGCTTCATTTGAAGCATTTAAGGACTATGTTGTTGACACAGTGAAATTTTTCTTTAATACTGGCTTTGCGGACGGAGAATATACATTTTCGGAAGATTATAGCACCAAAGTAAAAGCACTAGACAAAAGCATCGTAAAAGCTACATTGCTTTGGCTGCAAGATTTGGAAGCTATTGACGCTAAAGACATTGAAACCTTTGATAGTTTACGGCAATACCGAAACAAGCTCTCGCATGAACTTATGACTTTGCTGTTTGAAGGCTTGCCGGAAGAACTTCCGGAAAAATTTGTGCAGTTGATAGCCCTAAGGGTGAAAATTGAAAAGTGGTGGATTATGAATATAGAAATTCCAACTAATCCCGATTTCGATTCCAGTCCTGAGATTAAAGAGGATGACATTACCACTTCATCCCAGATGTTCAATCAATTAATTTTTGATATGCTTTCAGGCGATGAAAAGAAAGCATCATACTATCAGAATGAGTTCAAAAAGAGATTTAAATGACAACACATAAACTCAAAATAATACCCACTGATTTGCTCCAAGCCTACTTGGAACAAGTTCCCAAAGGCTTACAGGAGGCTTTTGAGGCTTTGCATGATGCCGAAATATCTACGGATACGTTTAGTTTCTATACTTCGGTATCATCGGTATTCAGCAGCAAGATTGAGGGTGAGGACATTGAACTGGACAGCTACATCAAGCATAAAAAATTCGGTATTGAGTTTTTGCCCGACTACACCAGAAAGATTGATGATTTATACAATGCCTACTCCTTTGCCAAAACTAATGAGCTGAACGAAAAGAACGTTTCGGAAGCTCACAGGTTGCTGAGCAAGCACATTGTCGTCAAAAGCAAGCAGGGCAAATTCCGGACGAAAAATATTTACGTCAGCACCCCGGACGGACGGATTGAGTATGTAGCCGCCTCTCCTTTTGAGGTAGAACCGGATATGAAAAAGTTTTTCCATGATGTGGCCATACTGCTTAAAGCGGAACTGACCATAGAAGAAGTATTTTTCTATGCTTCCATGATCCATTTGGTATTTGTGAAAATCCACCCCTGGAATGATGGTAACGGACGTAGTGCCCGATTGATTGAAAAATGGTTCTTAGCCGAAAAGTTGGGCGAAAAAGCATGGTTTGTGCAAAGCGAAAAACACTATTACCAGCAACATCAAACCTATTACAAAAACATCCGCCTGTTGGGTCTTGAATACCCGGATTTAGATTACAAACAAGCATTGCCGTTTCAGTTGATGCTTCCAAATGCAGTATTCAATGGCTAAACAATCAGAGCAAATATTAGAAGAACAACTGGTTGCCCAACTGAAAACATTGGGATATGGTCTGGTGCTTATCAAAGATGAAAAAGACCTGATTGCCAACCTCAAAGCCCAGTTGGAAAAACATAACCAAATCCGGTTTACTGACAAGGAATTTGAAAAAGTGCTGAACATCCTGAGTAAAGGTTCTGTATTTGAAAAATCCAAGACCCTTCGTGAAAAACAGCACATTGTAAGGGATAATGGTGATAACCTCTACTTTGAGTTTGTCAATACCGAGCACTGGTGTCAGAACCAGTTTCAGGTAACGCATCAGGTCAATATGGAGGGGAAATACAAAAACCGCTATGACGTTACCCTGCTCATCAACGGACTTCCTTTGGTACAGATAGAACTCAAACGCAGGGGACTTGAACTCAAAGAAGCTTTTAACCAGATCAATCGGTACCAACGGCATTCTTTCGGGTCTAATTCTGCCCTGTTCCAATACGTACAGATATTTGTCATCAGCAATGGCGTAAACACAAAATACTATGCCAACAACCGCCACCAGAGTTTTAAGCAGACTTTCTTTTGGACGGGCAAGGACAATAAACGCCTTACCAACATTGTCAACGGTTTTACCAGCGAATTTTTAGAGCCGTGCCACATCAGCAAGATGATCTGCAAATACATTGTGCTGAACGAAACCAACAAAATACTGATGGTACTCCGGCCTTATCAGTTTTATGCGGTGGAAGCCCTGATTAATCAGGTAAAGAACAGTACCAAAAACGGTTATATCTGGCACACCACAGGCTCAGGAAAAACACTGACATCCTTCAAAGCCAGTCAGATTTTAATGAACCTGCCTCATGTAAAAAAAGTGGTATTTGTGGTGGACAGGAAAGACCTGGATTATCAGACTACCAAAGAGTTTAACAGCTTTAGCAAAGGGTGTATTGACGGTACAGACAACACCAAACAATTGGTAAAGCAATTCGCAAACGACACCAAACTGATTGTTACCACCATTCAAAAACTCAATACCGCCATCAGTAAAAAGCAGTATTTGGCAAAAATGGAGAAGCTACAGGACGAACGTATTGTTTTCATTTTTGACGAGTGCCACCGTTCGCAATTCGGAGAAACACATAACCGGATCAAGTCCTTTTTTAATAACATCCAGCTATTTGGCTTTACCGGCACACCCATTTTTGCTGACAATGCCGTGAAAAATGAACTGGGTAAGCGAACCACAAAAGAACTCTTTGGCGAATGCCTGCACAAATATGTGATTACAGATGCCATCAAAGACGAAAACGTGTTGAAATTTTCCGTTGAATATGTTGGCAGGTACAAGCGTAAAGAAACCGCTACGGAAATTGACATTGAGGTGGAAGACATTGACCGGAAAGAACTGATGGAATCGCATGCCCGACTGGAAAAGATTGTGGATTACATCATTGCCAATCACGACCGGAAAACACACGGGAGAACCTTTACCGGGATGTTTTGCGTGAGCAGTGTAGATACGCTCATCAAGTACTACGATATATTCCAACGCAAAAAGGAAGAAGGTAAACACAACCTGAAGGTCGCCACCATTTTCAGCTATGCTGCCAATGAAGATGATGCAGATGCCAACGGTTTCCTGCCTGAAGAACTTTCCGTAGTTGAAGAACCCCGTGCATTATACGGACTGAATGTACATACTCGTGAAAAGCTGGATGAATTTATCGGGCATTACAACCAGATGTTCGAAACCAAATTTTCCACCAAAGACAGTGTGAGTTTTTACAACTACTACAACGACATTTCCAAAAAGGTAAAGGAACGAAAAGTTGATATTTTGCTAGTGGTGAATATGTTCCTGACTGGGTTTGACAGTCCTACGCTCAGCACCTTGTATGTCGATAAAAACCTGAAATATCACGGACTGATTCAAGCCTATTCCAGAACCAATCGCATCATCAATGAGCAGAAGTCACAAGGAAACATTGTGGTGTTCCGCAACCTGAAGTATAACACCGATCAGGCAATTACCTTGTTCAGCAATAAGGAAGCGATTGAAGTCATCATCATGAAGCCCTATGAGGACTATGTGAAGAAATTCAATGAGGCTTTTATCGCATTGCTCCAAATCACTCCGACCGTCAACAGCGTAAACGAACTACAAACCGAAGATGATGAACTGGCTTTTATCAAAGCGTTCCGGGATTTGATGCGAATTAAGAATATTCTCACGGCTTTTTCCGACTTCAAATGGGAAGACCTGGCCATGAACGAACAGCTTTTTGAAGACTACAAAAGCAAATACCTAGACCTATACGATAAAGTAAAAAGCGACCACCAAAAAGAGAAAGTTTCCATTTTGGAAGATGTGGACTTTGAATTGGAGCTTATTCACCGGGATGAAATTAATGTGGCGTATATCATTCAGTTGCTTATCAAACTGAAATCTGATACCCAAAAAGATGTTGCTCAAACCGAGAAGGAAATTTTCAACCTGCTTAACAATGAAGCCCACCTTCGTAGCAAACGGGAATTGATTGAGAAATTCATTGAAGAAAACCTGCCGGTGATTGAAGATTCAGATGACGTACCGCAGGAATTCGAAAAGTTTTGGAATGAAGAACAGTTAAAAGCCTTTGCCGATTTGGTGAAAGAAGAAAAGCTGAATGCGGATCGCACCGAAAAACTGATAGAAGATTACCTCTTTGCCGAACGTGAACCGCTCCGAGATGAGGTACTGGAATTGATAGAAGGCGACAAACCCACTTTACTGGAACGCAAGAAAACAGGCGACCGGATCTTGACCCGGATTTTAGATTTTGTGGAGACATTTATTAATGGAATGGCAGGGAATTAAACGCTTTATGAATAGATGAAGAAAATAGACAGAGATACATTTTTAAGGAGTTTCAAGGTGCTTTCAAACCAATCATTCGATTTGTTTTTAGGTTCAGGTGCTTCTGTTAATTCCGGTATCCCGTCAGGAGGTGACTTAGTTTGGCATTTTAAGAGAGAAATACTTAGCAGCAAGAAAATAATAAATGGCAAGAAGTTTACTGACCTTAAAATTGAAGCCAACAAACAAATTATTCAAAATTACTTTGACCAAAGAGGCGACAGAAACATAGCAAACCCCTACTCACACTATTTCAAGGAATGCTACCCCGATTCACTTGTCAGAAAAGAGTTTTTGAGTGATTTGGTTCGTGATAAAAAACCGTCCATTGGCTTTCTCTGTTTATCAGCACTGGTAGAGCGACAAAAATTCAATGTGGTCTGGACTACAAATTTTGATGACTTAATCGAAAAGGCAATTACAGCCCTGAATTATAAAAGTTGCCAAATTGTTTCTTCGGATAACGCAAGTTCTGTTCAACAATTCAACTCGGATATTCCGACAGTTGTAAAGCTTCATGGGGATTTCCGATATGACCCGCTTCAAAATACTGATGAAGAACTTCAGGAGTTAGAAGCAAGTTTACATACAAGATTCTTAGAATCTTCAACCCAAAAAGGCTTATTGGTTGTTGGGTATTCGGGAAGTGATAAATCTGTAATGACCACATTGGAAAAGGCATTAGAGAAACCCAATGCTTTTCCGAAAGGTTTAATCTGGTGTATACCAAAGGGACTGCAACCGACAAATGAGTTAGCAGCATTGTTGGATAAAGCTCATCAACAAAACAATCGTTCAGGGTTTTTAGAGATTGATAGCTTCGACTATTTTCTGCATGAGATTTATAAAACCTGTGAATTATCAAATACACAAATTGATACCATTGCCTCAGAACGATTTGAACAAAGACAGGCATTTAGGTTAAGTCAAAATCCCTCTGCCACCTTGCCAATTCTTTTAAATGCAATAAAGGCAAAGAGCTTTCCGAAAACCGCTTTTACCACAAAAACCACTTTAACTGGGGTAGGAAAATGGAAAAGATTGCGGCAAGCAATCGGCAGTTCCAATATAGTTGCGTCATTTACCAAAAATGATACTCTGATGATTTTTGGTGTTGAACAGGAAATCAAGGAAACTCTTAAAAGCCATATAACGGATGACTTAAAAATTGCTGACATACCTGAGCATATCTATTATCATTCTGATTCCTTTTATTTAGGGATGCTATATGAGTTGGTTGAAAAAGCTTTGGTCAATGATTTTGGATTGTCCGTTTACGCAAAAGGTAGGAATATCAGAAAATTCTATTCTTCCGAAAACCCATTAAGTGATAGCGAAATTGCAGATATTAAAAATCGAAACCGTAATTTCAATATTTATCAAAACAATGTCGTTTTTGAGGCATTTGAGTTTAAAATTGAGTTCGTCAATAAAGAGCTATACCTACTAATTTGCCTAAATACTGAGCCTGTCGAAGTATCCACATCGGAGATTTTCAGGTTGATCACTTCCTGCCCGCGCAGACCGGCCGAATAGATCAGGGTTAGTACAATGCGTTGT
>SKYG01000263.1 GCA_007128045.1 Bacteroidales bacterium
TACTCCTGCATTGGCAGCCTCATTGCAAGTTGCCGAAATCCTAAAGGTGTTGCTGAAAAAGGAGGGAGTACTCCGAAACAAGCTGTTGGTCATAGACACATTGCATCACGACTATCAGATTGTGGAGTTGTGAGTTGCGGGTTGCGGGTTGTGGGTTGTGGGTTGCGGGTTGTGGGTTGTGGGTTGTGGTGAATCTGTAGGGACAGGACTTGGCCTGTCCTTAAAGGGTTACATATTAACAAGGTAAAAAAATGATCCGTTTCGAACAAGCACTTGAAATCATTCTGGAGGATGTCCGCAATATGGACACTGAGCGTGTACCATTTGATGAGGCTTTGTTCAGGATATTGGCCGAAGAGGTATTTTCTGATATAGACATGCCGCCTTTCGATAAGTCGGCCATGGATGGATATGCCTGCCGGGCTCAGGACCTGGGTATGGAGTTGAAAGTAATTGATGTGATCTCTGCAGGCGACAATGTATTATGCCATATCGATCAGGGACAATGTGCAAAGATCATGACCGGGGCCATGGTGCCGCAAGGGGCTGATAGGGTGGTCATGGTAGAACATACCGTTGAAACCCGGCCAGGCTATATTCGCTTTACCGGGAAACATACTTCAAAAAATATTGCCTATAAGGCTGAGGATGTAAAGACCGGCGACCTGATCTGGCAAAAAGGCATGAAGATCATGCCCCAACATATTGCCATGTTTGCTTCCGTAGGATGGGTCAACCCCCTGGTTTCAAAGAAACCCAGGGTAGGCGTTTTGTCGACCGGTGATGAGCTGGTAGAACCGAATGATTATCCGGTAAAAGGGAAAATCCGGAACAGCAACGGTTCACAGTTGGTGGCCCAGGTGAAGGCTGCCAACTGTATTCCAAACTATATGGGCATTATTCCTGACAATGAAGAAGCTACCCGTAAGGCAATAGGCCAGGCACTGAAAGATAATGATGTTGTAGTTATCAGCGGAGGTGTGTCGATGGGCGATTTCGACTTTGTACCCAGGATATTGCGTCAGTCTGGGGTAGATATCCGTTTCCAGAAGGTAGCCATCAAGCCCGGCAGGCCTACCGTGTTTGGAAGAACTGAAAAATCCTGTATTTTTGGACTTCCCGGAAACCCTGTTTCCTCCTTTATCAATTTCGAAGTGATGGTAAAGCCACTCTTACATCGTATGATGGGACACAACTACAAGGCTATGGAGATCAACATGCAGATGGGATATGACTGGAGTCGTAAAAAAGCAGACCGGCCAGAGTTCGTTCCAGTAAATTTTGATGCCACTGCTAAAGTCTTGCCCGTGTCCTATCACGGATCAGCCCACATCCACGCCATATGCCTGGCAGATGGCCTGATGTTTATCCCACAAGGGGTGTTTGATTTGAAAAAAGGAGATAATGTACGGATCAGGCCATTGCTATAATATCCAAGACTCCGATTGGGATCTCTCACTGCGTTCCAGACAGGCCAGATAATGGGCGACCACAAGGGATCGCCCCTACAAGAAAAACCTGCAACCCTGTATGACAGGTCAAGCCCGGCCTATACGAAAGGGTGCTGATATGTTTCAATTCAACAATTCAACACCTCAACAATTCAACGGACAGGTCAAGCCCTGTCCCTACAGCGTCCCTCTGCGGTTAAATCCCCTCTGCGTCCTGCGGTTTAAGAACCCGCAGCCCTAAAACAACCCACTGATATTGCCTTCGTTGTCGATATCAATTTGTTCGGCCGAAGGCAACGATGGCAAGCCCGGCATCCGCATGATGGTACCAGCAATAGGGATTAGGAATCCTGCGCCGGCAGCCACCTCAAACTCACGGATCTTTACTGTAAAATCTTTGGGGCGACCCAGTTTATACTGGTCATCCGACAGCGACTTTTGCGTTTTTGCCACACATACCGGCAATTTGTCCAGTCCGAGTTTCTCAAACTGTTTTATCTGGGTCTTCGCCTTTACCGTATATTCCACATGATCTGCGCCATATAGTTTGGTGGCGATGGTGTGTAATTTTTTCTCTATATCCCATTCAAAGTCATACAACGGCTGAAAACAGGTAGTACATTCTTCTGCGGCTTCTTTTACCATCTCAGCGAGCTCAACAGCTCCTTCTCCCCCTTTACCCCAGGCTTCACAAACGGCAACCTTCACCCCAAGCTTCTCGCAATGGGCCCTGACCACGTCAATCTCAGCATCACTGTCGGTTGCAAATTTGTTGATGGCGACCACCGGGCTCAGATTGAAGTGTTTAATATTTTCAATATGTTTTTCCAGGTTAACAAGACCGTTCTCAACGGCTTGTGGGTTATCTTCTTTCAGGTTTGCCAGTTTCACCCCGCCGTGGTACTTGAGGGCTCTGATGGTAGCTACCACCACCGATGCGTTGGGGGTAAGTCCTCCATACTGACACTTGATGTTAAGAAATTTCTCAGCCCCAAGCTCAGAAGCAAATCCGGCTTCAGTTACCACATAGTCTGACAACGAAAGGCCCATTTTCGTAGCAATCAAGGTATTGGTGCCCTGGGCTATATTGGCGAACGGGCCTCCATGTATAATAGCGGGATTGCCTTCGATGGTTTGTACAAGGTTGGGCATGATGGCGTATTTCATCAGCGCTGCCATCGCACCCTGGGCTTTGAAATCACGGGCATAGACAGGTTCATCATCATAGGTAAACCCAACAAGTATGTTACCAAATTTTTCTTTCAGATTTTCCAGGTCTTTTGCCAGGCATAAGGCAGCCATGATCTCCGAAGCAGCAGTGATGTCGAAGCCAGTCTGACGAGGCACCCCCTGTTTCGGACCGCCCAGCCCGATAATTATGTCGCGCAGTGCCCGTTCGTTCATGTCGATTACCCGCTTCCAGGTAATTCTTCGCGGATCCAGGTTTAAGCTATTGCTTTTACTTTGCAAGTGATTGTCGACCAAAGCAGAAAGAAGGTTATGGGCCTTTTCCACTGCGGCCAGGTCGCCGGTAAAATGCAGGTTGATATCTTCCATAGGGAGTACCTGAGCATATCCCCCACCTGCAGCACCGCCTTTGATGCCAAACACCGGCCCCAATGAAGGTTCACGAATAACAACTGTTGTCTTGACCCCAATGCGGTTTAGACCCTCTGTCAATCCAATCGACGTGGTGGTTTTCCCTTCACCTGCTGGTGTGGGGGTAATGGCCGTAACCAAAATCAATTTCTTCTGTTTGGAAGCCTTCTCATCAATTAGCTTTAAAGGCAATTTGGCAATATATTTACCATATTGATGTAAGTCTGATTGGGCAATACCCAACTTGGCAGCTATCTCCTCAATGGGACGCATGGTTGATGCCTTCGCAATTTCCAGATCACTATTCATAAATGTTGTCTTTCTTGATGTGTAATAGAGTGCAAATTTAATGCTTTATTACCAATGTAAACCAATAAAATTGGTGATTTGTTTACCGGAAGTTCTTATTTATGATCATGTTATAGAAATTTAATAAAAAGCAATTGGCATTTAATTAAATTTGTCTATATCTTAATGACCAACATTCAAATCCAATTAATTGATGAGAATTTATGAGTGCCTTTTTGATTTTCAGACCTTCAGACTTTCAGATTTTCAGACAATTTATAAACAAATGAAATATAATCACTACGCAATTATCTGTATAGGATTGGCAATAGCAATGGCTTTACATTCATGTGGTACAAGCATTAGAGACATGCTGGAGCCAGGTGTATCCAGTGAGTTGGCTCAATACCGAAAAAAATTTATCAGCAATGTTTCTTATGAACTGACATTTAAAATTCCAGAGCAGATTAATGAACCTATTACCGGCAAGGCGAACATTCATTTTCACATGTCGCGGGCTCAGCGAGGGGTGATCCTTGACTTCCAGGGTGGCGCTGACAAGGTTCACCGTGTTATGGTAAATGGTCAAGAAGAGAACTACCAGTACCTAAACGGGCATATCATCCTCTCTTCGAAGAACATCATTCCGGCAATGAACCATGTTGAAGTCGATTTCACCGCAACAGACCACGCTTTGAACCGCTCAGAGGAGTTTATGTATACACTGTTTGTTCCCGACAGAGCATCAACGGCATTTCCTTGCTTCGACCAGCCGGATATAAAAGCCAACTTTTCACTCCATCTGGAGATACCGGAGTCGTGGATTGCCGTCAGCAACGGGCCGCTCACCAACACACATATCGCAGACAACAGAAAGCATCTGGTTTTTGCAGCTGATAAACCCATCAGCACCTATCTCTTCGCTTTCGCAGCCGGAATTTTTGATACCATAAGCCAGACTATAGAAGAACGATCTTTCACACTATATCACCGCGAAACAGATCATGAAAAACTGGCGAACAACACAGACCGCATTATACAACAGCATGTCGACGCTCTTACCTGGCTCGAAACATATACAGACATACCATATCCATTTGCCAAGCTAGACATGGTACTGCTGCCTGGTTTTCAGTATAGTGGGATGGAGCATCCCGGTGCGATCTGGTACCGTGATAACAGACTACTCCTCGACAGATATGCGCCTATCACTGAACAATTGGCGAAAGCCAGTCTCATTGCCCATGAAACTGCCCATATGTGGTTTGGTAACCTGGTAACGATGCAATGGTTTGACGATGTTTGGCTGAAAGAGGTGTTTGCAGGGTTTATGGCTGATAAAATCGTTCATCCCCAGTTTCCGGATATCAATCATCAGTTGCAGTTTATCCTCTCCCATTTTCCTCGGGCTTATGATATTGACAGAAGCAGGGGCACCCATCCCATAAAACAACAACTGGACAACTTGAATAAGGCGGGCTCATTATATGGTGCCATTATTTACAACAAGGCCCCCCTCGTGTTCCAGGACCTGGAGCGTCAGATGGGGGCGGATGTCTTTCAACAGTCAGTAAAAGAATATTTGAGAAGATATTCTTTTGACAATTCTGATTGGGACGATCTGGCAATCATATTTGACAATCATAGCACACTTGATATCATGGCGTGGAGTCAACGATGGATTTATGGAACAGGCATGCCAGACCCCAGTGATTTTGGCACAGACGATGTATCACTTCGTGCTGTATCCCACCTGAAGCGATATGAGGCGTTTCTCGACGGACAAGAAGCAGCGAACGCTTATTATGAACACATGATTCGCAGCATTATTCGGGAAGAAAATGCCCAGATCATGCGCTACCTTACCAGCAACCTTCAACGCGTATTCTGGCGCTTTCTGACGCAAGAGGAGCGGCTGCATTATGCATCGCTTACAGAAAGCATGCTTTGGGATAAAATTAATGTAGCAGAACCAGATGAAAAGCCACTCTTCCTGGAAGTTTTCGCAAAGATTGCATTGACAGAACAAGCTATGAGTCAATTAAAAGGTATGTTCCGGAACGATATATCTGTTGCAGACATGAAGCTTTCTGAAGAACATCGTTTTATGGTAGTTTCTGAGTTAATACTGCGAGAATATCCGGGGGCAGAAGCCATGTTACATGATTTAATGGCATCTGTAAGCAATCCTGACAGAAGGAGGAGAATGACATTCCTTCAGCCTGTGCTATCAAACGATCCCATTAAGCACGACATGTTTTTCACACAACTTCAGCAAGCAGAAAACCGGCGGCCCGAGCCATGGGTTATCGAGGGCCTAAGCTTTCTTCATCATCCATTACGGGGGGAGCAAAGCCGAAAATACGTTAACCAAAGCCTCGACATGCTTGAAGAGATTCAACGAACTGGCGATATATTCTTTCCGCTGAATTGGCTAAATGCGACCCTGGGGGGATATAACGATAAAGCCACTGCCGGAATAGTTGAAGAATACCTGCAAACACACCCTGATCTTAACCATGATTTGCGGCTCAAGGTATGGCAAGCCGCCGACCTGCTGTTCAGAGCCGCAGACAGGCGTTAGCCCATATAGGTAAACAAGCGCTGAGAGTTGAGCGCTGA